>ANAW01000149.1:0-163788 GCA_000340945.1 Nocardiopsis synnemataformans DSM 44143
TGGTGGCGGCGGGTTGTACGGCCAAGCCCGCGCAGTTGTTGGCGCAGGTGTACCGGATTCCGGCGGTGTTGATGGACCGGTTGCCGGACAAGGGTGCGGCGGTCAACGAGCGGTTCCACCGGTTGACGTTGCGTGATGGTGCGGCGGACGCGGTGTTGGGGGGTGGTTTGGCGGTGGAGGCGGCCACGGCGGTGATCGACGCGGTCTCGGAGATGGACGTGTTGGCGGCGTTGGCTTCGTATGAGGGTCCGGTGTGGTTGATCAACGGGGCGCGGGACCACTTCCGGATCCATGAGAAGCGTTTCTTCGACGCGTGTGCGGATGGTCGGTTGGTGAACGTGCCGCGGGCGGGGCACATGGTGAGTTTGGATCAGCCGGTGAATTTTTCGCGGATCGTGGCGGATGCGGCTGATGTGGTGTCGGGGCGTGAGCGTGTGCGGCGTGCGGTGGAGGCCGGGGAGGACTGAGTCGCGGGTGTGGTGGTGCGGGGTGGGGGCCTGTGTGCGCCTCCACCCCGTTGTCGTGTGTCAGGTCGTCCTGTGCCGGGGGGCGGTGGGTCGGGTGGGTGCGGGCAGGCGGAAGTAGATGGCGGGGTTGTGGTGGCCGGGGTGCAGGGGTGTGGTCAGGCCGAGTTCTTCCTTGAGTTCGTGTAGGGCGCGGTGGGTATGGGGTGCGCGGGCGGCGGAGGCGGTGAAGAAGCCGGTGGTGTGGGTGGTGAGCCAGGCCATGACGTGGGCGCCTTCGGTGAAGGGCGGGGTGGAGTGGTGGCGGAAGACGTCGTGGACGGTGACGGTGGTGTGCGGGGGCAGGGTGGGCAGCAGGTGGTGCAGGTACCAGCGGGCGAACCAGCCCTGGTGGGTGGCGTTGATGTGCAGGTGGTCGGTGCGCGGGGGCAGATGGGCGGTGCTGGTGCGGATGTCGCCGTGGGTGAAGGTCCAGCGGGTGTGGGCCAGGTCGGTGGGGACGTGGCGGGGCGCGTGGTCGCGGGTGTCGAAGGAGTGCAGGTGGCCGGTGGCGTTGTCGCGTAGGGCGGACAGGATCCAGGTGGTGGACCAGCCGTGGTCGGTGCCGATCTGGACGGTGTGGGCTGGGGTGTTCTCGCGCAGGAGCAGGTAGGTGATCTCGGCTTCGATGTCGTCGGTGCAGGGGCGCAGGCGGGGGTTGGCGGTGTGGTGGTGGCGCATCTGGTCGCGTACGCGGGCCAGGTCGTCGCGGTGGGTGCGGTAGAGGTGGCGAATGTGGTCGAGGTCGATGGTGGTGGGCATGTGCTTTCCCCGGGTGTGGCGCGGACACGGTGTGGTTGCTGAAAGTAGCAGTGTCGTCGCCTTGTGTTCATCCGGGGGTGGGCGTGTCGTCGTGTGCGGGGGTTCTCAGCGGCCGGTGTTGGGGCGGATGAGGCCGGAGTCGTAGGCGGCGATGACGGCCTGGGTGCGGTCGCGGACGCCGAGTTTGGTCAGGGTGTGGGAGACGTGGGTCTTGACGGTCTCGGTGCCCAGGAAGAGGCGGTCGGCGATCTCGGCGTTGGTGAGTCCCTGGGCCATGAGGGTGAGGGTCTGGGACTCGCGTTCGGTGAGGGTGGCCACGGCGCGGGCGGCGGGTGTGGGTGCGCTGGGCTGGGTGGCGGCCAGGTGGCGCAGGGCGGTGGGGAAGAGCAGGGTGTCGCCGCGGTGGGCGATGCGGATGGCGGCGAGGATGTCCTCGGGCGGGGTGCGTTTGAGGAGGAAGCCGTGGGCGCCGGCGCGTAGGGCGCCCCAGACGTAGTCGTCGTTGTCGAAGGTGGTGACGACGATGACGCGGGGTGGGTCGGTCAGGGTGGCGTGCAGGGTGCGGGTGGCCTGGATGCCGTCCAGGTGGGGCATGCGTACGTCCATCAGGACCAGGTCGGGGCGGGTGCGGCGGACGAGGTCGGGGACGTCGGCGCCGTCGTCGGCCTGGCCGGTGACCCGCATGTCGTCCTCGGCGTTGATGAGGGCGGCCAGTCCGGCGCGGATGAGGGCTTCGTCGTCGACGAGGTTGATGCGGATCACGGTTGTTCTTTCCAGGTCAGGTGGCAGGTGAGGTGCCAGGTGCCGTGGTGGGGGCGGGCGGTGAGGGTGCCGCCGAGCAGGTGGGCGCGTTCGCGCATGCCGGTGATGCCGTGGTGGGCGCGTTGGCGTGGGGTGCGGTGGGCGCGGGTGGGCGGTAGGGGGTTGGTCAGGGTCAGGGTGAGGGTGGTGGGGGTGATGTCCAGGGTGAGGGTGAGGGGTTGGCCGGGGGCGTGGCGCAGGGCGTTGGTGAGGGCTTCTTGGCTGATGCGGTAGGTCTCGCGGGAGAGCAGGGCGGGTACGCGGGCGGGGTCGCCGCTCAGGTGCAGGGTCAGGTCGGTGCCGGTGTGTTGGGTGGCGTGGGCCAGGTGGGGCAGGTGGGTCAGGTCGGGGGGTGTGGTGCGTGGGGTGGGGGTGTTCTCGCGCAGGATGCCCAGGGCGTGGTCGAGGTCGGCGGTGGCGGTGCGGGCCTGGTCGGCGATGTGGGTCAGGGCCTGGCGGGCGAAGTCGGGGTCGGTGTCCAGCAGGCGGGCGGCGGTGGCGGCCTGGAGGGTGACCACGGACAGGGCGTGGCCCAGGGAGTCGTGGAGTTCGCGGGCCAGGCGGTTGCGTTCGGCGAGGGTGTGGGCGTGGGCCTGGGCGGCGGCCAGGCGTTCGGCGGGTGAGGGGCCCAGCAGGCGGGGCGCGGCCTGGGTGAGCAGGTGGCCGACCAGGGCGGTGGTGTAGATCAGGGCGGCGAGCAGGGCGAGGCCGATGAGGGGGCCCAGGGCGCGCTGGGCGGGGGTCAGGGTGGTCTGGCCCATGAAGGTGAGGGGGCCCTGGGCGATGGTGGCGGCGTCGCGGGTCAGGGGGGCGACGGCCAGGAGGGCGGCCTCGGTCAGGGCGGTCATGGTGAGCAGGCACACGGCCATGCCCGTGAGCATGTGCAGGCACAGCCACAGGCTGGTGCGGGCGTTGCTGCGCCAGGTGGGGTTGGGGCGGGGGGTGGAGGTGAGGGGTCCGCGCAGCAGGGCGCGGGCCAGGTGGGTCTGGGCGTTGCGGGTGCCGGGCAGGTAGGCGGTGGCGGCGACGGCGGCCAGGGCCGCGGCGAGGGTGAGGGTGAGGGCGGCGGGTGCGGGGGTGGGGTTGACGAGGGTGGCCAGGACGAGGGCGGCCATGGCGTAGGGCATCAGGAGTGCGCCGCCGATGACGAGGTAGGCCCAGCGCCGGTAGGTGTGGGCGCTGGTGAGCGGGCGCAGGAGCAGGGTGAGGTGGCGCACGTGGGTGATCGTGGCACAGGCGGGGGCGGTGGCGCCTCCCCCGGCGGGGTGAGGGTGTCGCGGAGCGCACCCCCTTGCGGCTGGCGGGCGCGGTCGCCACGGCGCGGGCCTGGGCCCGGCCGCGCGGTCGCCACGCCCCTCCCCCGCGGGTCCGCTGGCGGGACGGCTCGGGGGTGCGGTGAGCGGGGTCACGGCGAGCGGTGGCGCCGGTCCCCGGGGTGAGTGGCCCCGATCATGCGTGCGGAGGTTGTCCGCCCCGGGGTGTTACGTATGTCACTTGATGGGGTCATCCGCTGTTTTTGGTGGGGTCGGGGCCTGTCCAAGGAATGAGATGCTCCTAAGGTTGGCCAGGTGACAAGCAGTGCGACGCCGCCCGAGAGCGCGGCCAACCAAACGCAGACCCCCGGCGCCGGACTGGCCCACTCGCTCAGGCGCCGCCACATGGCGCTGATCGCGATCGGCGGTTCGGTGGGCGCCGGACTCTTCATCGGCTCCGGTTCGGTCATCCAGATGGCGGGCCCGGCGGCGGTGCTCTCCTACGTCCTGGCGGGCGCGCTGGTGTTCTTCACCCTGCGTGCCCTGGGCGAGATGGTGGTGGCCGTCCCGGCCGGGGGCTCCTTCTCCGACTACGCCCGTCTGGCCTTCGGTCCCCGCGCCGGTTTCACCATCGGGTGGGTGTACTGGTGGATGTACGCGGTGCTGGTGGCCGCCGAGTCGGTGGCCGGTGCGGCGATCCTGGGCCAGTGGGTACCGGGTGTGCCCGGGTGGGCGCTGGCGCTGCTGGTGCTGTTGTCGATGACGGTGGCCAACCTGGTCTCGGTGCGGGTGTTCGCCGAGACCGAATCCTTGTTCTCCCTGATCAAGGTGGCCACGATCGTGGCGTTCCTGTTGGTCGGCGGGCTGTGGGCGGTGGGTCTGTGGAGCGGTGCGGGCGGCTCCAGTGTGGCCAACCTGTGGGAGCACGGCGGGGTGGCGCCCAACGGGTGGGTCGCGGTGCTGGCGGCCACGGTGGTGGTGCTGTTCGCCTTCGGCGGGGTGGAGATCATCACCGTGGCCGCGGGTGAGAGCGCCGAGCCCGAGCGCGGTGTGGCCTCGGCGGTGACCAACGTGCTCTGGCGGATCGGGCTGTTCTACGTGGCCTCGATCGTGGTCGTGGTGATGGTGCTGCCGTGGAACAGCGTGGATCCGGGGCGCAGCCCGTTCGTGGCGGTGATGGAGCACGTGGGTGTGCCCGGGGCGGCGCTGATCATGGAGATCGTGGTCTTCATCGCGGTGCTGAGCGTGCTGAACGCGGCGATGTACACCTCCTCGCGGATGCTGTTCACGCTGACCCGGCAGGGGGACGCCCCGCGGGTGCTGCGCGGGACCAACCGGCGGGGTGTGCCGGTGCGGGCGATCCTGTTGGGCACCGTGGTGGGGTACGGCGCGGCGGTGGCCGACTACCTGTGGCCCGACCGGGTGTTCCCGTTCCTGGTGGCCTCCATCGGCGCGATCCTGCTGGTGCTGTTCCTGACCATCTGCGCCTCGCAGCTGGTGGTGGGCAGGCGGGTGCGTCGGCGTGAGCCGGAGCGGCTGACCCTGCGGATGTGGGCGTTTCCGTACCTGACGTGGGCGGTGCTGGGGGGTCTGGTGACGATCTTCGTGGCGATGGCGGTCATCCCCGACCAGCGTCAGGCGCTGGTGGCCTCGGTGGGGTCGGTGGTGGTGGCGCTGGTGGCCTATGAGTTCCGGCGCCGGTGGGGGCGCACGCCGCCCAGTGACCGGGTGCTGGCGGTGCCGGAGCGGCCCGACGCGGATGCGCTGCGCCGTCGTCCGGGCGCCGACTAGCGCGGTGCGGGGGTGTGCGGTGTGCACGCCCCTCTAGGGGCGGTGTTCGGGTGGGGCCTCCGCGGTGGCGGTCCTGTGGGGGGCCGGTGTGCGGCGGAGGCCTGGCGGGGGTGGGGTCCCGTTGTCGTGGGCGCGCAAGGCGGGGGTCGGTCGTTGCGGGGCCTGCTTCCGGAACGGGTGCCCGCCTTGATGTGATGTGATGCCGTTTCTGGTTTTTGTCGCTAGGGTGCTGCGCAACCTCTGAGAGGAGCACCCCCGTGCGACACTTCGTCGGCCTCCTGGCCGGTCTGATCCTGGGTCCGCTGCTGGTCCTGGTGGCGGGGTGGGCATTCACCCACCTGCGCGGCCTGCACGCGGTGGGTCTGGGCGCCCTCCAGGGCTCGGGTCCCCTGGCGGTGGCCGGGTTGGTGGGTGTGGGTCTGCTGGTGGCGATGTTGGCGGTGCCGCCGCGGCTGACGCCGATGCTGCCCCTGGGCGCCGCGCTGGCGGTCGGGTCCCTGAGCGGCCTGGCGGTGTGGCGGATGTACCTGTTGGAGCGGTTGCCGCAGCTGCCCGGGACCGAGGGCGCGCTGGTGCTGCTGCCGCTGGGGGTGTTCGTGCCCTTGGTGGTGGTGCTGGTGGCCCCGGTGTTCGTGGGGCAGCGCTGGCGTCGTGAGGAGGAGGGGCCCACCGAGGAGGAGTACTTCGAGGGCCTGTACGAGGACGGGCAGGACCCCCGGCGCACGCGCAGCGCGACCGAGTCGGTCCCCCACACGCCCCGGCACCGGGCCTGAGGGGGCGTCCGGGGCCCCGCGGGGCCCCGGACGCCGGGGGTCAGCTCAGGGCGCAGGCGCGTCGGACCTCCTGCACGGTGGCGGGGGCGTCCATGCGGAAGAGGCCGCTCAGGCCGCGTTCCAGGCGTGAGGCGCGCACGGCGGCCTTGACGGCGAAGAAGACGGTGGCGGCCAGGATGAGCGGGGGCTCGCCCACCTCCTTGGCCGAGAGCAGGTCACCGGGGTTGTCGGGGACGTCGCTGGCCAGGTCGCGGGGGAACAGGCGCGTGTTCATCGTCAGGGGGATGGTGGAGGCCGCCGGGGGCTTGTAGCGCCAGGTGTTGGTGCTGTTGAGCCGTCCGCGTTCGTCTCCGGTGCCCTGGTAGGCCAGGTGTTCGGTGAGCAGGTAGCCCACGCCCTGGACGAAGGCGCCCTCGATCTGGCCCACGTCCAGGGCGGGGTTGATGCTGCGGCCCATGTCGTAGACCAGGTCGGAGCTGAGGATCTTGACCTCGCCGGTGAGGATGTCGGCCTCCACCACCGAGCAGGCCGCGGAGTAGGTGAACCCGGTGAAGGAGGTCACTCCCCCGCCGGGGACGGCGGTGGGGTCGACCTCGATGCCCGGTGGCGGTGTCTGGCCGGGCTTTTTGTAGGTCAGGGCGGGGACGGGGGTCTCGCCGCCGGTGATGGGCGCGTTGAGGGAGGCCACGAGGCTGACGCGGTGGTTGAAGGCCAGGTCGACGAGGTTTTGCCACACGAGTTTGCGGCGGCCCCCGGCCTCGGTCTGGGCGGCCCACCCCTGGGCGCCGTGGTTCCAGTAGTCGATGCCCTTCTGGGCGCACCAGGTGTCGCCGTGCTCGCGCAGCATGCGGGTGCCGAAGTCGGCCAGGCGTCGGCGCAGCTGCTCGCAGACCTGTTTGACGGCCTCGCCGTTGTAGGAGGTGCCGGTGGAGGCGCCGGTGCTGGTGGGGTTGGGGATGACGCTGGTGCGGGGCCCCTCCACGCGCAGCAGGCTCATGGGGATGTTGAGGACGTGGACGGCGATCTGTTCGACCTTGGTGATCAGTCCCTGGCCCATCTCCACGCCGCCCTGGTGGATGACGACGCTGCCGTCGGCGGTGTGGACGGCGGCGTGCGCGGCGGCCTGTTCGAGCATGACGGCGTTGTAGCCGGACCCGTACTTGACCGGGATCATGGCCAGGCCGCGTTTGCGCCAGGTGTTCTCCCGGTTGTACTTGGCCACGTCGGCGGCCTTGGCCTCGTAGCCGGCGGTCTCCTTGAGGTAGTCCCAGACCCGGCGGATGTAGCAGTAGCTCAGGGCCTGGCCGAAGGGGGTGACGTCGCCGCGCTGGTAGAGGTTGCGTTCGCGTACCTGCTCGGGGCTCATGCCCAGGGCGTGGGCGGCGTCGTCGATGGCGTTCTCGGTGATGATCTTGCTCTGGAGGTCGCCGAAGCCGCGGAAGGCGGTGTTGGGGGCGGTGTTGGTGCGGCACACGTCGATGGTGTTCTCGAAGTGGGGCACCCGGTAGGCGTTGTCGGCGCGCAGCTGGATGCAGTTGGAGACGATGAAGGAGCAGTCGTAGTAGGCTCCGCCGTCGCCCCACATCAGGGTGCTCATGCCCCGGATCAGGCCCTTGTTCGCGGGGGTGGCGGCGCCGGTGTCCACGGCGATCTGGGACTGGCCGTGGTAGGGGTGGCGTTTGCCGATCAGGGCGGTGTCCTGGTCGCGGGGCACCACCAGGCGCACGGGCCGGTCGAGGGCGTGGGCGGCGATGACGGCGGGTCCGGTGACGAACCGGGTGGGTTCGGTCTTGCCGCCGTAGCCGCCGCCGACCTCGTCCACGCGCACCTCCACGCGGTGGTGTTCCACGCCCAGGGCGTGGGCGGCGGTCTGGTGCATCTCCATGGGGCTCTGGGTGGACACGCGCAGGGACCAGCGGTCGCCGTCGGCGGGTTCGACCAGGCAGGCCTGGGTCTCCATGTAGAAGTGGGCCTGGCCTCCGGTGGTCTGGGGGCTGTCCACGACCGTGCAGGTGTTGTTGTCGATGCTGGTGGTGCGTGTGGTGGGTTCGGTGGCGGCGTAGGGGGTGCTGGGGCGGGTCCAGGACAGGTCGCTGCCCGGGCGGGTGACCTTCCAGATGTGGGAGACGAAGGAGGCGTCCTTGGGGCAGTCGGGGAAGACGCTGCCGCGGGCCAGGGCGTCCTTGAGGGTCAGCACGGGGGTGTTCCAGGGGGCGGGCCAGTCGATGGGGGTGTAGGTGACGCAGCGGTCGGTGACGTAGTCGGCGATGCGCTGGGCCTGTTCGTCGTCGGTGGCCGCGACCAGGGCCAGGGTCTGGCCCGCGTACATCACCCGCTGGTCGGCGAACAGGGGTTGGTCGGCGGCCATGCCGCTGCGGTTGGATCCGGCCGGGGGGATGTCGGCGCAGGTGATCAGGCCCAGGAAGGCGGGGTGGCGTTCGGCCAGGTGGCGGCGCAGGGCCTGGTGGCCGCTGTCCTTGGTGCCGGGGACGGTGAGGGTGAAGCGGGCCAGGGCCCGGCGGCTGGTGACCAGGGCGGCGTGGGCGGTGGTCTCGGGTACCGCGACGTCCTGGGTGTAGTGGACCTGGCCGGAGGCCTGGTACATGGACAGGTGTTTGACGTGGGGTTCGGAGACGGGTTCGCGGTCGTGGTCGGGGGTGTAGGTCTGCTGGCCGCCGCTGACCGGCCAGGCGCCCCAGGGCTGGGTGCCCCAGGGCGCGGTGGCGCCCGAGCGTTCGGTGGCCGGGACCAGGGCGGGTGAGCGCGAGAGCAGCAGGGAGAGCAGGCTCTTGCGGGCGAAGGCGCACACCAGGTCGGCGCGGTAGGCGTCGGTGATGCCCTCGTCGGGGTGGTGGGCGCGGGCGGGGGCGGTGGCGGCCAGGGCCTGGGTGGTCTCCTGGTGCAGGGTGGCCAGCAGGGCGGGGACGCGTGCGTGGGTGAGGGGGGTGCGCACCAGTTCCTGTTCGGTGCGCCTGGCGCGCCAGGGTGCGGCGGCGATGCCGGCGAAGACGAGGCGGGCCCCGTCCACCGGGACGCCGTCCGCGGGAGCGCCGCCGCCGGTGGAGGCGCGGGTGCTCAGGCGGGTGGCGGCGTTGACCAGGGTGTGGGCGTTGACCTCGCGCAGGGCGGTCTTGTGTGCCGTGACGTGCTCGTCCCTGCCGGTCAGGGGCAGGTCGTAGGAGAGCAGGAGCAGGTCCTGGAGCAGGGCGGGGTCGGCGCTGACGTGGTCGAGCAGGTCCTGGGCGGTGGCGGTGTGCGTGGTGTCGGTGCCGGCGCGCCAGTAGGTGAGGGCGGTGTCGGTGGCGACCATCGTGGTGAACAGGTCGGAGGGGAAGGGTTCGCCCTGGGTGAGGTGGTGCAGGACCAGCATGGTGTTGCCGCCCAGGGTGGCGGTGTTGCGCACCAGGGTTCCGGCGGTGCGGCGGGCCATCAGGCGCAGGGCCTGGAGGGAGGCGGCGCCGGGGTGGGCCGTCAGGGCCTGGTCCAGGTGGGTGATCAGGTCGGTGTAGGTGGTGGCGGCGCCCACCCGCAGCCGGGCGTCGGTGAGGTCGTGCTGGTGCAGTTGGGGGATGTGGCGGATGTCGATCAGGCGCGCGGCGTCGCGGATCTCCTGGGGATAGATGCCGTGGGAGGTGTTGGCGCAGACCAGGCGGGTGGTGCCGGGGGTGGTCTGGGTGAGCAGGGTGCGCAGCTGTTGCAGGGTGTGCGCGGTCAGCCAGGTGGTGTGCGGGGCCTTGACGGTGATGTCGGCGGGGGCGGCCTTGGCGCCTTCGGGGTAGGGCAGGGCGGGGCGGGCCCTGGGGTCGGGCGGGCAGCACACGGGTTCGGGTACGCAGCGCATGCGTTCCTTGTCGTCCTGGGGGGTCCAGTCCGAGGCGAAGGTCTTCATACCGGTGAGGATGGGCCGGTAGCCGGTGCAGCGGCACAGGTTGCCGTCCAGGGCGCCCTCGATGTCGGCCTTGGTGGCGCGGGGGTGGTTGACGAGGAACCCGGTCATGTTCATGACGAACCCGGGGGTGCAGAAGCCGCACTGGGTGCCGTTGTTGGCCGCCAGGCGGTAGGCGACGGGATTCATGCCCCGGCACGGGGTGGATCCGGGCTGCGGGTCGTCCTGGGCGGCGGGGTCCGCGGGTGCGGGGGCGCTCTCCTGGGCCTGGCGCAGGGTCTGGACGGCTTCGGTCTCGGTGGAGGGGACGAAGCCGCTGGGGGCCGCGGCGAAGGAGTACAGGGTGCCGTGGGAGAGGTGGGCGGGTGCGGGCCGCTGGGCGGAGCCGGTGCCCTCGATGGTGGTCACGGCCATGCCGTCCAGGGAGCACACCGGGCGCAGGCAGGAGTTGGCGGCGCGGTGGTGGGCCGTGTCCCGGGCGCTGTCCCAGTGGGAGAGGACGACGGTGCAGGCGCCGCAGCCGCCCTGGCCGCAGCTCTTCTTGGTGCCGGTCAGTCCCACCTCCTGGGAGCGCAGGTAGTCCACGAGCAGCAGGTGGGGTGAGGGGTCGACCAGTTCGACCCGGGTGCCGTTGAGGTGGAAGGTCACGCGGTTGGTCACGGTGACGGCTCCTGTCCATCCGGGCGGCCCCGCCGCCCGGGGAGTCACGGAAGGTTACAGTGACGCGACGTTACTGTGCGTGATGATTCCTGCGCAAGGAGTCGGGGTTTCGGTCACCGTGGCTTTCGGTGGGGGGAACGCGCCCAATCCGGGGTGTCAGCACACCTGTCCGCCCCGCGGGGCGGGGCCCGGCGCGGCGGGGCGGACGGGCGGGAGGCGCCTCAGCGCCAGGTGGGTCCCCAGCCCGAGCTGTTGGACACCCCGGGCGGCAGGGGCGGCAGGATGCCGTTGCCGCCGGTGGGTTCGGGGGGAGGCTGGGGTGCGCGGGGCGGTTCGGGCCGCTGCGGGCGCGCGGGGGGTTCGGCGGGGGCGGGAGGGGCCGGGGCGCTGGGGGGCTGGGGCCGGGCGGGTTCGGGGCGGGGTGCGCTCTGGGGTTCGGGCTGGGCGAAGGCAGGCGGTTCGGGTGCGGTGGCGGGGGGCTGCTCGGGCAGGAAGCCGCGGACCCGGACGGGTTCGGCCTCCTCGGCGCCGAGCACGACCGGTTCGGGCAGCGGCGGGTGCTGGTCCTCGTCGGCGCTGGGGATGGCCGGTTCGGCCGGGGCGACGCGCTTCCACCACAGCGCGGCCTCCTCGGGGGGGAGTTCGGCCTCCACCTCCAGCCAGCCGCGCACCTGGGGGTGGCGCCTGGCGGCGTTCCAGGAGCGGGGGTAGGGCTGCTCGTCCAGGACCACCAGGTGTTCGCCCTCCAGGGTGGGGATCTCGCAGGGCAGGCCCTCGTTCCACACCCAGGTGCCGTCGTGGGCGACCAGGTTCCACCAGCCGCGCACGGTCTGGGCGGCGGGGTCGGGGGCGCTGTCGCGGAAGGCGGCGACCCAGCGCGGGTCGGGCGGGTCCCCGGGCAGGCCCTGGCGCTGGGGGCCGATGAGGGCGTCGGCGAGCAGGGTGTGCAGCTGGGAGTTGTCGCCGATGCCCTCGAAGCGCACGCGGAAGGCGCGCTGGGAGGTGCGGTCCAGGACCAGGGCGCCGGTGGCCTCGGACATGCGCAGCAGGGCGCGGACCTGGTCGAACTCGGCGAGCAGGTCGCCGAGCTGGTTGGCGATGGCCAGGAGTTCGGCGTGCAGGGCGGGGTCGCGGCGGATGTGGGCGCGCACCGCGGCCTCGCTGAGCATGGTCCTGGCGGCCAGGCCGTGGCGGCGGATGGTCCACCAGCACATGGTGGCGCCGGGGGCGTCGTTTCCCAGGTCGGCGGCCACGCGGGCCTCGGCGTCGGCGGTGACGGCGTCGGGGTCGGGCGGGGCGTCGGCGCCGGTGCGTTCCCAGGCGCGGACGAAGACGATGGCGCCCCTGCCCATGGTGCGCAGGCGGCGCAGGACCTCCACGCCGGTGGGGCCGGGGTCGCTGCCCATCTCGACCAGGGCTCCGGCGACCACGGACAGGTCGGCGATGATGCCGGGGGCGGCGTGGTCTCCCGAGAGCAGGGGGGCCAGGGCCTCCAGGGCGAGTTCGCGTTCGGAGGCGGGGATCTGGGAGGCCAGGACGTAGACCTTGTGGACGGCTGGGGGGAAGTGTTGGGGGTCGGTGGCGACGGAGGCGTCGATCAGTTCTTGGAACGCCGCGCGAAACTCGTCGACCATGGGCCCGTCCCCTTTCTCACGGAACCAACCTAATGTCTCATCAGGGAAGGATCGCACTTTAACTGGTGATTTCGAGTACTACTGATGGGTTTGTTGGCAAGCTGAGATGCCCTGGGGGCGGCGGGTGCGGGGTCACAGGCCCAGCCGGGTGACGGCGTTGTCCTCCAGCGGGTTGGCGGTGCGGATGTAGTCGTGGACCGTGCGCGGGTTGGTCCAGCGGCCCTGGCGCATGATCTCGCGGTCGCTGGCCCCGCCCAGCGCGGCCTGGGTGGCGAAGCCCGCCCGCAGGGAGTGCCCGCCGAAGTCGTCGGGGTCCAGCCCCGCGCGGCGGGCGTAGCGTTTGACCAGGTCCCCCACGGCCCGGCCCGACATCGGGCGCGCCCCGACGTGGCCGTGGCGGTCCACGGCGGGCAGCAGGGGGCGCTCGGAGCCGTCGGCCAGGTCCGTGCCCGCCCAGCCCTGGCACAGGTGGGCCAGGCCCTCCTCGGGGCGGGCGCGGCCCAGCAGGTGGGCCACCGCCTCCTCGCCGCCCGCGCGGTGGGCCTCGAGCAGGGCGGCCCAGTCGGCGTAGGCGCACACCGGGCAGGTGTGGCGGTGCCGCCCCCGGGGCAGCGCGACCCGCTGGCCGTGGCGGCCCTCCTGGTCGGTCTTGGTCGCGCCCAGCGCCACCACCAGGGCGGGGGCGCCGGTGGCGGGGTCGGTGTGCAGGGTCAGGTCGTCGAAGGTCAGCGCGGCCAGCTCGCTGCGGCGCAGGGCCCCGCCGAACCCGGTCAGCAGCAGCAGGGTGTCGCGTCTGCGGGCCACCCCGTGGGGGTGCTCGGGGGCCGGGCGCACCGACAGCAGCGCCTCCAGGACGGGCAGGATGACCGGTTCCTTGCGGCGCGGGCGGGCCCGGCGGGTGCGGCGGATGCCGCGCAGGGTCATGCGCACGACCTCGGCGCGGGTGGGCGAGTCCAGGCCGTGGGCGCCGTGGACGGCGGCGATGGCGGCGGCCCGCCGTTCGATGCTGGAGGGGGCCAGGGCCCAGCCGGTGTCGTCGGGGGTGCGCTCCTGGGCGCAGGCGGCCAGGTACACGGCCACGTCCACCGGGTCGGCGGGCAGGGACTGGCGTTCCTGGACCAGGCACCAGGCGGTGAAGGAGGTCCAGTCGGCGCGGTAGGCGCGCAGGGTGTTGGGTGACTGGGCGCTGGCCAGGTAGCGGCCCAGGGTCTGGGCCTGTTCGGTGTCGAAGCGCTCACGGACCCGGGCCAGGGCGCGGGTGTCGACCAGGACGCTGGGGGTGGCCTGCTCCAGGCGGGCGCGTACGGCCCCGGGCAGGGCGATCTCGTGGGCGGCCGCGGGGTCGGGGGTGGGTTGGGGTGTGTTCACGGTCATCCATGATGGCCCAGGGCCCCGCGCGGAGGCGGGAGGCGGCCCGGGTGCGGCGGGAGCGGTCGGGGCGGGGGCGTCAGCCGAACAGGTGGGTGCTCAGGGCGTCCCACAGTTCGGCCGGGGGCATGACCCACAGCAGGGGCAGGGCCGAGACGACCAGGGCCGCGGTGAACCCGATCGCGGCGATCCTGCGCCGCAGGACCAGGGCGGTCACGGCCGAGGCCGCCGGGACGACCAGGGCCAGGACCAGGACCCAGACCAGGGCGTTGCCCACCGGTTCCAGGCTCTCGGGGGCCACCGGGGCGTCGGGGGCGGCGTAGATCACCGATTCCTGTAGGTCCATGAACACGAACAGCAGGTTGGCCAGGGCCAGCGGGGTGCCCAGCAGCCACACCAGGGTCAGCACCACCCACAGGGCGGTGATCCTGCGGTCGGGCGGGTCGGCGACGACCACCGGGGTGCGGCTGACGCTTCCCGTCCGCGGGAGCGGGCCGGGGTCCGGTTCGCTCTGCCCCTGGGGCGGGGCGGTCGGGGCGGTGTCGGGGCGCTGGGCCCTGCGGCGCTTGCGTTTCTTGGGTGACACGTCGGCAGCCTACCGCTGGTTCGGGCGGGGGGCGGTCACAGCGCCTGGGCCACGTGGATGGCCGCGACGAAGACCACCGGCCAGGCCAGCAGGGCCAGCGACCACAGGGCGGCCCTGCGGTCCCCGGCGACGGTGGCCACCGCGGCGGCCAGCAGGGGGATGCCCACGGCGGCGCCGAAGGCCAGGGTGAACCACTCGGCCGCGGAGCCGGCGTGGGCCTGGACGCTGAGTCCCCGGAGGTAGCCGGCCGGCCCCAGCACCAGACACAGCAGGGCCAACAGGGCGATGACGACGCGGATGCCGGTGGGGTGGCGGGTGTTGCGGCCGCTGCCGGGGGCGGAGGGACGGTCAGACACGGGGGCCGTGGTGCCTTTCGAGAACGGGTGGCGGTCCAGGGCGGGCGGGGGCACGCCCGCACCGGGGTGCGGGTGGTGGTTCTTGCCGTCAGAACACGCGTGGCACCGCCCCTGGCGTGTGACGCCCGGGGCGAGTGCGGTGCTCTGTAAAACGTACTCCACCCAAGGGGTGTCCGAAACCGCGGGGCGAGGGCCGGGGCAGGGCCTCCCCCGTCACCGCACCGGACCTGACCTGGGGGCGGACGGGGCGTGTGGAAGGGGGCGGCGGGCGGGGGTGAGCGCGGTCGCAGCGCCGGGGCGCGTCAGTGCTCGGCGGGCCAGGTGCGGGCGCCCTCGGTCAGGCGGGTGAAGGAGGACAGCAGGCGCAGTTCGTCGATGCTGCGCGGGGCGGTGGTGAGCAGGTCGGGTGAGAAGACCACCGCGGCGACCAGCTGGGCGCGCGACAGGGCCACGTTGAGGCGGTTGCGGTCCAGGACGAAGGCGGTGCCGCGACTGGCCTCGGCGGCGTTGGAGGTGGTCATCGAGCAGATGACGGCGGCGGCCTCCTGGCCCTGGAACTTGTCCACGGTGCCCACGCGCACCCCCTCCAGGGCGGGGTGGGTGCGGGCGGCCTGGGCCAGGGCGCGGCGCAGGGCGCGCACCTGGAGGTTGTAGGGGGCCACCACGAGGATGTCGTGGCCGGTCAGGGGGCGCGGGTGCGCCTCGGCGGCGCCGGTGACCTTGTCGGTGACCAGGTGGGTGGCCACCTCCACCACCGCCCGGACCTCCTCGGGGCTGTGGGTGGTGCGGCCCTGGTGGGGGGTGGGCAGGGTGTACACGCCCGGCGCCAGGGTGGCCAGGGCGCGGTCGGCGGTGGAGGGGTGGGCGTGCAGGCGGCCCTGGTAGGACAGGGCGGAGACGGTGGCGCACACGGCCGGGTGCATGCGGCGGGTCTGGTCCAGGAAGTAGCCGCGTGAGGGGTCGATGATCTGGCGTCCGGCCATGAGGTGTTGCAGGGCGGAGGCGTCGGCGCCCTCGCCGTGGGTGCCCTGGACGACCTGGGGCAGCTGCTGGGGGTCGCCCAGCAGGACGAGGTTGCGGGCGGCGGCCGAGACGGCGAGGGTGTCGGCCAGGGCGAACTGTCCGGCCTCGTCGATGATGAGCACGTCCAGGGGGTCGGCGAGCATGGCGGCGTTGGACATGGCCCAGGCGGTGCCGCCGATGAGGACGGGGTGGCCCTGGGCGGTGTGCTTGTCGCGCCAGCTGGCCAGGGCCTGGGGGCTGGAGGGCTGTTCCCAGGGCAGGTCCTCGGCGGCGTCCTTGCCGCGGCCCTTGGCGCGTTTGGCGGCGGCCACCTCCACTCCGGCGGCCTCGGCGGCGCGCAGGGCGGCGGTCATGACGTTTTCCACGGCCTTGTGGCCGGTGGAGCACACGCCCACGCTCCTGCCCTGGCGGGCCAGGTGGGTGATGAGCTGGGCGGCCAGGTAGGTCTTGCCTGCGCCGGGCGGGCCCTGCACGGCGAGGTAGGAGCCCTCCAGGCGGTCCACGGCGGCGATGGTGGCCCTGATGAGGTCGCCGTCGTGGTCGGCGGGGTCGGGCAGCGGGCCGGGGGCGCTCAGGCGCGGCGGGATGCGGCGCAGCACGTCCAGGCCGGGGTGGTGGGGCCAGGAGGGCAGGGTGTCCAGGGCGGTGCGGGCCACCGTCTCCAGGGCGCCGTCCTTGGGGGCGGGGTTGACCGGGGAGCCGGGCAGGACGGCGACGGGGGGCCGGGAGTAGGTGGAGTCGGGGTCGCAGGTCTCGGTGATGGCCAGGGTGTCGGCGTCGGCCTCGGCGACCTTGGCCTGGGTGGTGGTGGCGGCCTGTCCGGGGGCACCGGGGTAGAGCAGGTGCACGTCCTGGCCGGAGGTGAAGGGGTGGGGGTGGGCGGTGTCCAGGCGCAGGGACAGTTCGCGGCGGGACTTGCGCTGACGGCCGCTGGGTTCGATCCACTCCCCCGCGCGCACCTGCCAGGGCACGGCGCAGTCGGTGTCGGACTCCAGGTCGGTCAGGGGGGCGCTGGTGCGCCGGTAGTGCTCGCGCCAGGGGGGCAGGTTCTCGCGCTGGTAGTAGCCGACCAGGGCGGCCAGTTGGGCGCGGGTGTGGTGGTCGGGTTCGCGGTCCTGGGCCTGGTCGGGGACCTGGTCGAGCAGGGGGCCGGTGAGGGCGGCGTGGCGGGCGGCCTTCTCCTCGCGTTTGCGGGCGCGTTCGGCCTCGGCCTCGGTGAGTTCGAGCTGGACCAGGGGGCGGTCGGTGATGCCCTGGTGGGTGCGGTGGTCCTCCAGCCAGTCGCGCAGGCGCGCGGTGGAGTGGCAGTCGTCGCGGTTGTAGGCGGCGATGTCGGCCAGGACCTGTGCGGCCCGGTCGGGGCGCGCGGCCTCGGTGGCGGCCAGGTAGGCGGCGTAGGCGTCGATGCTGGAGGTGGCGGTGGTGACGCCGCCGGAGCGGGCGGCGGGCAGGTAGAGGGGTTCGAGGTACTTGATGGAGTAGGAGCGCTGGGACACGCGCAGGCTCTTGCGCACGACGGTGTACAGGTCCACCAGGCGGTTCTCGCGCAGGAGCCGGTTGACCTCCTCCTCGCGGGTGGCGAACTCCGAGCTCAGGTGTTTGAGGCGGTCCACCTCGTAGGAGGCGTAGTGGTAGACGTGGGCGCCGGGGTCGGCGTCCACGCGGGCGGTGGCGAAGTCGACGAAGTCCTCCAGGGCCTTCTTCTCCTGGGCGCGGTCGTGGGCCCAGAAGGCGTGGAAGGTCTCGTTGCCGTGCGCGTCCTCGGTGGTGGCGCCGAAGAGGTACTCCAGGCCGCGTTCGCCCTCGCGGGAGTGGTAGGGGTAGCCCTCCATGTCGAAGAAGACGTCGCCGGGGCTGGGGGCGGGCAGGCTGGCCAGGCCGTCGGGGGCGAAGACCTCGGCGGTGACGGTGCCCTGGGGGTTGGCGGGGGTGCGGGTGTGGTCCTGGCGCACCTGGAGGGCGGCCTGGGCGCGCAGTTGGTCGAAGGAGCGGCGGGGCAGGGTGGCGGGGCGCGCGTCGTCGCCGGCCCGGGCGAGGGCGTCGATGGTGCTGAGGCCGGCGTCGGTGAGTTTGGCGGCCTGGTCGGTGCGCAGTCCGGCGACCAGGGACAGGTGGCGGGCGGCGGTGCGCCCCTGGGAGCACCAGGCCTGGTAGCCGCAGCCCTCGCAGGCGGGGCGGGGCTGGCCCCAGGTGGGGGCGGGCAGGGCGGGTTCGCTGGCCAGGAGGGTGAGCAGGCGGGTGGTGACGGTGCTCAGGATGGGGGTGAAGTCGGCGGTGGGAAGGGTGTGGGTGTGGTTGTCGCCGGTGAGCAGGTGCATGTGCTGGGGGGTGTGGCCGGTGGCGACGCTGACGGCGTGGGCGTAGGCGGCGAGCTGGACGACGGCGCCGGGGCCGGGGCGGCGGGCGAGCTTGGTGTCCCAGGGTTCGTAGGTCCAGGACGAGGGGGCGGGGGTGCGGGTGCGGCCGGTGGCGGGGTCCAGGTCGGAGCGGATGAGGAAGTCGGCGCGGCCGTGGAAGGACACCGCCTGCCCGCCGGGGCCGGGTTCGGTGAGGCGGTGGTGGAAGCTGCCCTGGTAGATGACGGGGACTCCGGCGGCCATGGCGTCGGCGGTGGCCCGGGCCGCCGCGGCCAGGGAGGCGTCCTCGGGGCGGGGGTCGGGCATGCGGGCGACCTCGACCAGGGCGCTGAGGCGTTCGAGTTCGGCCTGTTCGTGGGCCAGGCCGTGCTGGGCCACGAGCGGGTCGATGTCGGCGGGTGCGGGTGCGCCTTCGACGCGGGCGGCCAGGGCGGTCTTCAGGGCGCTGCGGTGGTCGCACTCCAGGGTGTCGACGAGGTCGGTGGGTGAGACGACCCAGCCGGTGGTGGTGCGGAACACGCCCCTGCTCCCCTGTGTGGTGTTGGTGTGGGTGCTGGGGATTGTGCCACGAAGCGGTGACGTGTGGGGGCTCACACGCGCGGCGGGTGCGGTGGCCGTGGGGTCCGTGGGGTCTGCGCCGGGGGCTGGCGGGACCGGCTCGTGTGGGCGCGGGCCCGCGCCGAGCACCTGTCCCGGGAGCGTGCGTCGCATCATGCGGTCGCCGGCATGCCCACCGCGGACCGGGGCCGTCTGCTCGCCTTCGCCCTGGTGGAGCGGCCGCGGACGCCAGCGCCGCGGCGGCCCGTCCGGGGGCCGCCGCGGCGCGCACGCGTGCGGGGAGCGGGTTCTAGCCCACGACCTGCCACTCGACCTGGCCCACACCGGCTCCGGTGCCGATGATCTGGTCGAAGGCCGCGGTGGACAGGTCCAGGCAGCGTCCGTCGACGTAGGGGCCGCGGTCGTTGATGCGCACGGTCACGGACTCACCGCTACCCGGATTGGTGACCTGGACCTGGGTGCCGAAGGGCAGGGTCTTGTGCGCGGCGGTCATGGCGTTGGGGTCGAACGTCTCACCGTTGGCGGTGGTGCGTCCGGCGAAGTCGGCTCCGTAGTAGGAGGCCTGGCAGGTGCCGCCCTGGCCGGTGGACTCGGAGCCGCTGTCGGCGGCGGGCTCCTCGGCCTCCTCGGTCTCCTCCTCCTCGGGCTCTTCGAGGATGTCGGAGGCGTCGGTGCTGGAGCGCTGGGTGGCGGAGGTGACGGCCTCCTCGGCGAGCTGCTGCTGCTCCTGCCCGGCGTTGGGCGTGGCGTCGTCGGCGACCAGCGGGTCCGGGTCGGCCTGGGGGACGCCCGCGGCGTTGGTGGCGCTGCCCGGGTCGGCGCCGGTGGCGATGACGGCCGCGGTGGCGGTGCCGCCCACCAGCAGTGCGGCCCCGGCGGCCGAGGCCAGGATCAGGGTGCGCTTGCGGCGGGAGCGCTTGGCGGCCACGCGGGGACCCACGGGTGCGCCTGCGCTGGTGGCGTCTTCTTCGGCCGGCGGGTTCTGGGGCTGGTGTGTGCCCACGACGGATAGTCCTTCGAACGGGAACAGGGCGTGGCGGCGCGGGTGCTCCGGGGCGTGGTGCGCGGCTGCCGTGGCAGGGTGCGCGGGTGGTGCGGCGCCCCGGGTCGCGGGAGGGCGCGGCACCTGGAGCTGGCCGCCGGGTGGTGCGCGGGGTTCTGGGCGCAGATCCTAGGGGTAACGCGAGGGTAACGGTACCGGAAAGGGAGGGTTTGTGGAACTTGTCACCCGGTGATGTGGGGTTCGGGCAGTTCGGGGCGCCGGGGCGGCACGCCCTCGGGAAAGAGGGTGGCGGCCGGGTCGGGCAGGTCCACGCCGCTGAGCCGGGCGACGGCGGTGGACAGGCTGGGGTTGTCCAGGTGCCCGCCCACGACGCGGATCATGGCGGCCAGGGTGGGCAGGACGGGGGCGCCCAGGGCGGTGACGGCGTAGCGGGTGGCCACGGCCGGGGTGCGCGAGGCGCCCGCCCAGCAGTGCAGCAGGACGCGTTTGCCCTCCGCGCGCAGGGCCGCGACCGCGGCGGCGGCCTCGTCCAGGGTGAAGTGCGGGTGGGAGTTGGCTCCCCTGCGGTCGTGCAGCCACACCCGCACCCAGTCGGCGTCGGGCAGGTGGGGGGCGTCGCTGGGGTGGGTGCGGCACAGCGAGACCGCGGCGTCCACGGTGTCGGGGTGGGCGCGCAGGTGGTCGAGGTTGCCCAGCAGGACGCCCGGGTCCAGGGGGTGGGGGACGGCGAAGGGCGGCAGGCGGCGGGGTTCGTCGACCAGGACGGGGTGCTCGGGCCACAGGGTGGGATGGGGGCCGCGGGCGGTGGTCAGGGCGGTGGTGGTCAGGGAGTGGGGGTCGGTGGTCTCCGACAGGCGGCGCAGGGCGTGCAGGGGCAGGGCCGAGGCGCCCCACAGGGCGGTGGCCAGGGTGCCGGTGTGCAGGGCGGCCCGGTCCCCGGCGGCGGCGTAGGCCGACCAGACGGCGTCGACCAGGTGGGCGCAGGCGAAGGAGCCGCGGGCGGGGTCCTCGGCGGGGCGGCGGGTGCGCGTCAGCGCCCGCCAGGAGGCGCCCAGGGGATCGTCGGCGGTGGTGTGCTCCAGGGCCGGGGCTCGGGGCGGCAGGGCGCCGGTGCGTGCGGCGGTGCGCAGTGCCCCGGCCCAGGCGCGCTCGACGGGGTCCTCGGGAGGCAGGGGCGGGCGGTCGGGCCCGGCCAGGTCGGTGAGCGCGGCGCGCACCAGGCGGGCGTGGGTGGTGCCGGGGCCGGTGGCGTGCGCGGTCAGGGAGGGGGACGTGCCGACCAGGGCCGCGGCGGCGTGGGCGCCGAACAGGGCGCCGACGGCCCGGTCGCTGGCGGGGTGGTGGAAGTCGAGCAGGGGGGCGGATACTGCGGGCATGGCCGTCCTCGTGGGCGGTGCGGACCGGGATGGGCGGGGAACCCACGGGTGGTCTTCCCGGTCCGGCGGCCCCGCGCACCCGGCGGCCGGTTGTGGCCATGCCTGGGGAGCGGACGGCCGGGCGGGCCGGTGCCGTGGGGTGGTGGGTCCTTCTTGTCGTCGGTGTCGTGTCCGGTGGAGCCGAAGCCGTGTGGGGTGTGCGCGGAATGCGAGCCGTGCGAGCGATCGGCGGGCCGTGCGGACGGGCGGTGGAAACGGTGGCGGGGCGGGAGGGGGCAGTCCCGATGCGGTCGGGCGCCCTCGGTCGCGGTCGGCTGGCCGCGGTCAGTTGAACGCGATCACCTGACCGCGGTCAACCGGTTCTGGTCAGCTGGTTCCAGTCAACCCAGTGCCGGACACGCGCACCAGCCCCCGTCGCGGCCTGTGGACAACTCCCCCGCGCCCCGCCGCTTCCCTCCGGCACCCCGCGCGTCCACCGCGTCCACCGCGCCGAGGGGACCCTCCCGCACCGACCGGTGCCCGGCCCGGGAACACCGGTTCCCAGCACCGGTTCCCACCACCGGTGGCCGTGACACGCAGAACCGGGAGCCGGGTCCCCTCGATGTTCCCGCCGCTGAGTGGTCAGCGCAGTCCCCCAGCCTTCTCCCCCCGTTCCCCTCCCCCGGTGACAGACCCCCGGGTCAGACGGGCTGGGCGATGGCGGCCTGCCGGTAGCGGGCGGCCACGGCGTGGGCCAGCGCCGGATCCGGGCACAGGGGCCGCGCCACCACGTCCGCGCCCGCCCCGGCCAGGCGGTCGTGGAAGAGCCCCGGCGCCAGCAGCCAACTGGCCACGGCCACCCTCCGGTGCCCCCGCTCGCGCAGACGGGACACCTGTTCGGCCACGGTGGGCCCGCCGGTGGCGATGAACCCCAGCTCCACGGAGGTGCCCAGGCGCTGGGCCAGGCGCTGGGCGGCCTGCTCCAGCTCGGCGCCCGCGAAGGGGTCGGAGGTCCCGGCGCAGGCCAGCACGACCGCGTCGCCGGGCCGGTACCCGGCCCCGACCAGGCGGCGCACGGCGGTGTCCAGGACCGCGGGGTGCTCGCCCAGGGCGGGGGTGATGACGGCGTCGGCGCGTCCGGCGAGGGCGAGCTGGTGGGGGATGTCGGTGCGCACGTGGTAGCCCGAGGCCAGGAACGCGGGCACGACCACCAGGGGCCCGGGGGTGTGGGCGGCGACCTCGCCGACGGTGGGCGCGAGCACGTCGGCGAAGGCCAGACGGGTGGGCTGACCCGTCACCTCGGCCACGCGCAGGGCCAGGGAGTGGGCCACGGCGGTGCCGTGGGGGTCGCGGGTGCCGTGGACGGCCAGCAGCAGGGTGGGGTGTCGGTGCATCGCGTGGCGCGGGCGGCCGGGGCCGGGGTCCGCTTCTTCCTTCCCTTGGGCGGGTGGGGCGGCGCGCTCGTCAGAGGGCGCGCTCGGGTGTGTCCAGGGCCAGCCGGTAGCCGCGTTTGACCACGGTCTGGATGATCCGGGAGTCGCCCAGCGCGGTGCGCAGCCGGGCCACGGCCGTCTCCACGGCGTGGGCGTCGGCGTCCTCGCCCAGGCAGGTGAGCAGGCGGGTGCGGTCCAGGACCTGGCCGGGCCTGCGGGCCAGCTCGCGCAGCACGCGCATCAGGGTGGGCGAGAGGGTGCGCACGGTGCCGTCGACCAGGACGGCGTGGCCGCGCAGGCGCAGGCGGTGCCCGGCCACGGGCAGGGTGGGAAAGCGCGCGGGCAGCTCCTCGGCGAGCGCGCGGACCTGGGCGCCGACGCGGGCGCGCTGGGGCCACACGGTGGGGATGTCGTGGGCCATGAGGGGGCGTGCGGTGACCGCCCCCACGCACATGGCCAGGACGTCGCCGCGCAGGGCCTGGACCAGGGCGGCCTGGTGGCCGGTGGTGTGGGCGCGGGCCAGCAGCCCCGCCGCGGCCGGGGCGCTGGTGAAGGTGACCGCGTCCACTCCCCCGCTGGTGACGGCTTCGATGAGGCGGTCCAGGGGCGCGGTGTCCTCGGGCTGGGTCCAGCGGTAGACGGGGACCTCGACGACGTCGGCTCCGGCCAGTCGCAGCGCGGCGGTGAAGTCGGGCAGGGGTTCGCCGTGCAGCTGGATGGCCACGCGCAGCCCGTGCACGCCCTGGGCGAGCAGGTAGTCCAGGACCTCGGCGGAGGACTCCGAGGGCGGCGACCACTCCTCGGTGAGTCCGGCGGCGCGGATGGCGCCCTTGGCCTTGGGGCCGCGGGCCAGCAGGCGCGAGGTGCGCAGGCTCGCCAGGAGCGGATCGACGGTGCCCCAGGTCTCGCAGGCCTCCACCCAGCCGCGGAAGCCGATGCCGGTGGTGGCCACGACGACGTCGGCGGGGCGGCGGGCGAGCTGCTCGGAGACCGAGGCCAGGCGCTGGTCGTCGCTGAGCGGCACGATGCGCAGGGCCGGGGCGGCCAGGACCTGGGCGCCCTTGCGGCGCAGCAGGGCGCTGATCTCCTCGGCGCGGCGCGCGGCGGTGACGGCGACGGTGAACCCGGCCAGCGGAGCGGTGGTCGCGGGTTCGGCCGGGCGCCGCGCGGGCGGGGCCGCGGTCCCACCGTCCAGGGAAGCGTTCACGGTGTGCCCTCCTCTGAGCGTGCGGCGATCTGCACGGCGGTGTCGGTCTGGCGCACGGGCCAGGTGGTCAGGCGCACGTGCTCGTCGTCCAGGCTCTGGCCGGTGCGCAGGGAGAAGACGTTCTTGAGCATGGGCGAGGCGACGGTGGGCTCGCCCGCGCGGTCGCCGACGATGCCGCGCGAGATGACGGCGGCGCCGGTGTAGGGGTCGATGTTGTCGACGGCGTACAGGTGCTGGTCGCGGGTGCGGAACAGGGCGACCTGGCGGCCGTCGGGGAGCAGTACGGCCACCCCGTCCTCGACGCGCAGGCCCGCCAGGGGGCAGGCGTCGATCCAGGTGGTGGGCTGGGCTTCGGTGGTGACGGTCATCGGGTGGCCTCCTGGGGTCGGCGGGCGGGCATGCCCAGGCTGACGGGAGCGGTGGGGACCGGCTGGTCGCGGGTGGTGGTGAAGCTGATGGTGGGGTCGGGGGTGTCGGGGGCGTTGGCGAAGGAGACGAAGCGCGCGAGCTTGTCGGGGTCGGCCAGGACGGCGGCCCACTCGTCGCCGTAGGAGTCCACGTGGCGCTCCATGGCCTCCTCCAGTTCGGCGGCGATGCCCAGGGAGTCCCCGACGACGACGTCGCGCAGGTGGTCCAGGCCGCCGTCCAGGGACTCGACCCAGGGGGCGGTGCGCTGGAGGCGGTCGGCGGTGCGCACGTAGAACATCAGGAACCGGTCGACGTAGCGGATGAGGGTGTCCTCGTCCAGGTCCGAGGCCAGGAGTTCGGCGTGGCGGGGGGGGAAGCCGCCGTTGCCGCCCACGTACAGGTTCCAGCCCTTGTCGGTGGCGATGACGCCGAAGTCCTTGCCGCGGGCCTCGGCGCACTCGCGGGCGCACCCGGAGACGGCCGCCTTGAGCTTGTGGGGCGAGCGCAGGCCCCGGTAGCGCTCCTCCAGGCGGATGGCCAGGCCCACCGAGTCCTGGACGCCGAAGCGGCACCAGGTGGTGCCCACGCACGACTTGACGGTGCGCAGGGACTTGCCGTAGGCGTGCCCGGACTCGAACCCGGCGTCGACCAGGCGCTTCCAGATGACGGGGAGCTGTTCGAGGCGGGCGCCGAACAGGTCGATGCGCTGGCCGCCGGTGATCTTGGTGTAGAGGTTGAAGTCGCGTGCGACCTCGCCGATGACGATGAGCTTGTCGGGGGTGATCTCGCCGCCGGGGATGCGCGGCACGACGGAGTAGGTGCCGTTGCGCTGCATGTTGGCCAGGTAGCGGTCGTTGGTGTCCTGCAGGGTGGCCTGTTCGCCCTCCAGGATGTGCCCGTTGCCCAGGGAGGCCAGGATGGAGGCCACCGCGGGCTTGCACACGTCGCAGCCGTGCCCGGTGCCGTGGGCTGCGATGAGTCCGGAGAACGTGCTGGTGCCGGTGGCGCGCACGATCTCGACCAGTTCGGCGCGCGACTGGGGGAAGTGCTCGCACAGGGCCTTGGACTGCTCGATGCCCGCCTGGGCGAGGATCTGCTTGAGCATGGGCACGCACGAGCCGCAGCTGGTGCCCGCCTTGGTGCAGGCCTTCAGCGCGGGCACGTCGTGGTTGCCGCAGGAGATGGCCTCGGTCAGCTCGCCCTTGGTGACGGCGTTGCACGAGCAGATCTGGGCGGTCTCGGGCAGGGCGTCGGCGCCCAGGGCGGCGCCCTCGGGGGTGATCAGCGACAGCGGGTCGCCGGGCAGCGGGGAGCCGACCAGGGGGCGCAGGGTGGCGTAGGCCGAGGCGTCGCCGACCAGGATGCCGCCGAGCAGTGTGGCGGCGTCGTCGGAGACCACGAGCTTGGCGTAGCGTCCGCTGGCGGCGTCGTTGACGACCACGTCCAGGGCGCCGGGGGCGCGGCCGTGGGCGTCGCCGAAGCTGGCCACGTCCACGCCCATGAGCTTGAGCTTGGTGGAGGTGTCGGCGCCGGTGAAGGTGGCCCGGCCGCCCACGAGCCGGTCGGCGACGACCTCGGCCATGGCGTTGCCGGGCGCGATGAGGCCGTACACGGTGCCCCGGTGGTTGGCGGCCTCGCCCACGGCGTGGATGTGGGCGTCGCTGGTGGTGCAGGTGTCGTCGACGACGATGCCGCCGCGTTCGCCGACCTCCAGCCCGATCGCGCGGGCGAGGTCGTCACGGGGGCGGATGCCCACGGAGAACACGACCAGGTCGGCGTCCAGGGAGCCCTCGCCCAGGGTCAGGCGGGCCACGCGGCCGTCGGGTCCGGCCTCCACGGCGGTGGAGGCCGAACCGGTGTGGACGCGCACGCCCAGGTCGGTGATCAGGTTGCGCAGCAGGCCTCCGGCGCCCTCGTCGATCTGGGCGGGCATCAGGTGGGGGGCGAGTTCGACCACGTGCGCCTGGACGCCCAGCAGGCGCAGGGCGTTGGCGGCCTCCAGTCCCAGCAGGCCGCCGCCGACGACCACGCCGGTGCTCGCGCCGCGGGCGGAGGCGGTGATGGCGTCCAGGTCCTCGATGGTGCGGTAGACGTGGCAGCCGGGCAGGTCGTGGCCGGGTACGGGGGGTACGAAGGGTGTGGAGCCGGTGGCCAGGACGAGCCGGTCGTAGGCCAGGACGCGTCCGCTGTGCGTCGTGACGGTGCGGTTGGCGCGGTCCACGTCCACGGCGCGTTCGTTGACGTGCACGTCCACGTCGGGGCCGCTCAGGTCGCCCAGGGACAGGTCCTGGGCGCTGGCGCCGTCGAAGTAGGAGGACAGGGCCACCCGGTCGTAGGCGGTGCGGGGCTCCTCGCCCACGACGGTGATGTGCCAGTGCCCGGCGGTGTCACGGTCGCGGAGGGCCTCGACGAGGCGGTGGCCGACCATGCCGTTGCCGATGACGACGAGTTCTTCCATGGGCTCCTCCTACTGCGGGGTCGGACAGGTTTCAGGCAACCTTCCGGGTGTTTCCCGACGGTCAGCCGTATGTGTCGCGCTTGTTTCGATGTGCTGCCACCGCAGACGGCGGGTGCGTGATGCGCGGTGTAGCCCCAGCACGGGTACGGTCGGGCCCCGACTGGGTGCTTGGTCACACAGGACGCGTTCCGCGGGCCCGGGGGCCTGTTCGCCGGCGGATACGCCGGTACCGGGTCCCGGTTAGTGTGGCTCGGAGCCGGAGCGAAGACGCGCCCGAAGAACGTGTGGGTGAGTGGGGGGTTGGCCTGTGCAGGTCGAGGTGTGGTCCGACATCGTCTGTCCGTGGTGCTACATCGGCAAGCGGCGCCTGGAGAGGGCGCTGGAGCTGTTCGAGCACTCCGACCGGGTCCGGGTGCGCTGGCGCAGCTTCCAGTTGGACCCCTCCTTCCCCGCGGGTGTGAGCGAGCCGGTCTACGACTCGCTGTCGCGCAAGATGGGGGCGCCCCTTGAGCAGGTGCGGTCGATGACCGAGCAGGTCACGCAGGTGGCCGCGCAGGAGGGGCTGGACTACGACTTCGCGGGCGGGGTCATGGTCAACACCTTCGACGTCCACCGCCTCATCCACCTGGCCCGGACCCGCGGCCTGGAGGCGCGGGCGCAGGAGGGGTTCATGCGCGCCCAGCTGGTGCAGGCGCGCGACCTCAGCGACACCGCGGTCCTGGTGGAGGTGGCGGCCGGGGTCGGCCTGGACTCCCAGGAGGTGCGGCGGGTGCTGGAGGGCGGGGAGTACGCCGAGGACGTGCGCGAGGACATCGCCCTCGCCCGCCGGTTGGGCGCGACCGGGGTGCCCTTCTTCGTCATGGACCGCGCCGTCGGCATCTCGGGGGCCCAGTCCGTGGACGTGATGGTCTCCGCCCTGGACAAGGCGTACCAGGCCGGTCGGGGGTAGGCGGACGCGGCGGGGCGCACCGGGCCGGGGCCGTGGTCGGCCGGAGCACGGAGGCGGTGCGTGCGCGGGGCGCCGGATCTCCCCCGCCCGGGGGAGGCGGGTCCCGCTGCACGGTGAGGTGCGCCGGGGCCCGTGCGCGCGAGGGTGTGGGAGTCAGTAACGACCGCACCTGAGACGAGGAGCAGGCCATGGCCGCCTCACCACCTGTCACCGAGACCCGCCACGAACACCTGCGGCCCACCGCCGCCCCCTGGACGGCCCTGGCCTGGTCGGCGGTGGCCCTGGCCCTGGGGCTGGCCTGGCTGAGCGGGGTGGTCTCGGCGGGCGCGCCCGGGCAGAGCGGGTTCGGCTCGCTGTTCGCCCTGCTCGCCCCGGACGCCTCGGGTCCGCTGAACGCCCGGACGGTCGCGGGCGCGGTTACCCTGCTGCTCGGTGCGGTGGGCGCGGTGTGCGCCGTGCTCATGCTGCGCCCGCGGGGAGGCGGGGGCCGCGCGGTCGAGGCGCTCTCCTGGACGCTGGGCGCGCTGGTGCTGCTGGTGTTCGTGAACGGGCAGCTGCTGTCCTGGCTGGGGTACACGATGATCCTGCCGGTGGCGGGGTGGATCGTGCCCGACCTGTTCCAGCTGTGGGCGGAGGCGACCTTCACCGCCTCCCACGTGTCCACCCTGTTCTTCGCGGTGGGCGTGGCGGTGTGGGTGGTGGCGGCGCTCACCCACCGCCGTGCGGTGCGCGGCGCCTGCCAGCGCTGCGGGCGCGCGCCGGAGTGGAACGCCGGGCGCGAACGCGCCGTGCGGGCCCGGGCGCTGCGGGTGGGTCGGATCGCGGTGGCCGTGGCCTGCGTGGTGGCCCTGTTCTACCCGTCGCTGCGCCTGCCCTGGCTCTTCGGGGTCGCCGTGGGGGTCAGCCAGGAGCAGTTCGACGCCATGGCCTCCGACGGCACGATCGTCATCGGGGTGGGGCTGGGCACGGCCGGTCTGGTGGGTGTGGTGCTGATGCTGGGACTCGTCCAGCGCTGGGGCGTGCGCTTCCCGTGGTGGATGGCCGGTCTGGCCGGTCGCCGGGTGCCGGTGGGGCTGGCGGTGGTGCCCGCGTCCCTGGTGGCGGTGGCGCTGGTGGCGATGGGGCGCGGCACCGTGGTCGAGCTCCTCGACACGCAGGCGCGTTCGCTGCTGAGCACCGATCCGCTGCACGCGGCGGCATTCGCGTCGATGGCGGTCTGGGGCGCGGCGCTGGGGGTGGCCACGGCCGCCTACGCGGTGCGGCGCCGGGCCGGGTGCGCGGGGTGCGGGCGCGGGCTGCCCGAGGCGCTGCCCGGTGACGTCCTCGGGGCCCACGGAGCCCACGGGGTCCGCTAGCGGGCTGGCCGGAAGCGTTGCCGGTGTGACGCAAGGTTTCTGACCTGCACTGATCTTGTACTTATAGCGAGGCTCGACCGTCGAGCCTCGCTATAAGTACAAGATCTACTGGTTCACCATGGTGGTGTCAGGGAGGGTTTCGACGGGAGCCGCTCTGACGGTGGCGCTGAGGTACCTCTTCAGCCTGCCGCTTGACATAGAAGCGTCACGGTGGAGGGGGCGGGCGCTTCCTCGCCCGCCGCCCCCCGACCCAGGGCCCGTGTCCGGCTCACGCCGGACACGGGCCTTCGTCGATCCGGGCGGTGGCCGTGTCCGGGACGGCGGGCCCTGCCAGCGATGCCCCGGAGCGGTGACCCACGCCACGCGTTCGGGGCCTTGAGTGTGCCGCGACGGCACAGCCTTTGCTGGAACACGGTTCACCCCGCGTTCCCCGGCACGGCCCGGTGGGGCGGGAGGAACGGCACCACCCGACCCGAACACTGATGGGAGGCCAGACGGTCATGCGCCGCAGCGCCACGGTCTACTTCGCCTCGTACGGGCTGTCGCTGTCGGGCAAGGGCATCGCCAGCGTCGTGATGCCGCTGCTCGTCCTCGACCGCACCGGCGACGTCCTGGCGGCAGGCGTGCTCGCGACCGCGACCACGGCGGCCTCCGCCCTGGCGGGGCTCGTCTCCGGTCTGCTCGTGGACCGGATCGACCGCCGCGGGGTCTCGGTGGTCTCCGACCTGCTCGCCGCCCTGTCGGTGGCGGCGCTGCCGGTCGTCGACGCCCTGTGGGGGCTGAACATGGCCTGGTTCCTGGCCCTGGCCGTCGTCGGTGCCGTGATCCGCGTGCCGGGGATGACGGCTCAGGAGACGCTGCTGCCCGCCCTGGCCGGGCTCGGAGCCGACCGACCGGACCGCCCCGGTCGTCCGGGCAGGCAGGGCAGGCGGGCCGGTGCCGCCGGGCCGGGCAGGTTGGACCGGCTGATCGCCACCCGCGAGACGATGGGCAACGTCCTGCTGCTGGCCGGACCCGGCCTGGGCGGACTGCTCGTCGGGCTGCTCGGACTGTCCCCGGCGCTGCTGCTGGTGACCGCCGCCACGAGCCTGCTCGCCGCGGCCATGACCCTCCTGCTCGACCCGCGGGCCGGTCGGGTCGTCCGGCGACGTCCCGACCCGGCCGACACCGCCGACGCCTCCGGCGCGGCCGCCTCCGGCGGCTCGGTGCGCCGGGCGGCGACCGACCTGATGGACGGATGGCGGCTCCTGGGCCGCACCCGGCTCCTGCTCGGCACCACCCTGATCAGCGCGGTGCTCGTCGCCGTCCTGAGCTCCCTGCAGACCACCCTCATGCCCGCCTACTTCACGAGCCAGGGCCTTCCCGGGCTCACCGGGCTGACGCTGAGCGCGCTCGCGGCGGGCAGCATCGCCGGGTCCGCGCTCTACGCCGCCGCCTCCGGGCGGGTCCGCCGCCGCAGCTGGTTCGTCCTCGGCATGAGCGGCACCCTGGTCGGGTTCGGCGCGATCGGCACCATGGCCTCCCCGTGGCTGGTGCTGGGCGCCGCGGCCCTGGTCGGACTCACCTTCGCGCCGGCCTCGGCCGTGCTCGGCGTCCTGACCGTCGAGGCCACCCCGGACCACATGCGCGGCCGGGTCCTCGGCGCGCAGAACACCGTCATGCTCGCCGCGCCCGCCCTCACCAGCGCCCCGATCGCGGCCGTCGCCACCGCGGCCGGGCTGCCCGTCGCCGGGGCCGTCCTCGCCGTGCTCGCGGGCGTCACGGCGGTCGCCGCCCTGGTCGCGCCCGTGTTCCGCTCACTCGACGACCCGCGGACGCAGGAGTCGGCCAGCCCCTCCAAGCGGCGTCCGCGGTCACCGGAGAGGACGCCCCCCGAACTCGCGCTCGCGGACACCACTTCCCTGGCTCCGGACGCACGCATGGCGGAGGGACTTCCCGCCGACCGGTGAGCGGGCGGGGGGCCAGCGCCGTCCGCGGCCACCCCCATAGACGCCGGGGGGTGGTTTCGGACGGGGCGCCCCGAGGGAGGTTCCGGTGGGGGCCGTGGCCTGTTCGGTCAGGCTCTCACGTGCGAAGATGTATTTTCTGGTCGAAAGACGGCACGGCGGGTAGAAGTTCGTGAGACGAACGACTGTCGTGCCAGATTCCGGGGTGCTGTCATGCCGGTGCAACACGCGTCCAACGAGTTGATGGTCTCCCTCGTACGGGCCGGACACCTGGCCACCTTCGAGGAACTGCCCTCACTCGTGGCCAAGAAGGCCGACAGCGCCGGGCTCTCCCAGGCGCGCGTCTACCTCGCCGACCACCAGCAGCAGGTCCTGCGCGAGGTCACGGGAGAGGGGAACGACGCCCACCAGGGCGGTGAGGACCTGCCGGTGGACGACTCCCCGGCCGGCCAGGCCTACGTCACGGGCGTGGCCGTGCGGGTGGAGGACGAGCAGCGCTACTGGGTTCCGGTCCTGGACGGCGCCGAACGCCTGGGCGTGCTGCACGTGAGCTACCCCGGCGACCCCGACCGCTCGGCGATGCGCGACCTGGCCTCCATGGTGGCGCTGCTGGTCATCGCCAAGCGCTCCAACAGCGACGCCTACGCCCGGCTGATCCGCACCGAACCCATGTCGGTCTCGGCGGAGATGCAGTGGACGCTCATGCCGCCGGGCACCTTCGCCGACTCACGGGTGACGATCTCGGCCGCCACCGAACCGGCCTACGACAACGCCGGCGACTCCTTCGACTACGCCCTGGCCGGGGAGACCGCCCACCTGGCGGTGTTCGACGCCATGGGCCACGACAACGCCGCCGGGCTCATCGCGAACCTGGCGGTGGGAGCCTTTCGCAACGAGCGCCGCAGGGGCACCCCGCTGGTCGACATCTGCGGGGGCGTGGAGCACACCCTGATCCAGGAGTTCGTGCGCACCCGTTTCGCCACCGCGGTCCTGGCCGAGCTGAACATGGCCACCGGGGAGCTGTACTGGGTCAACTGCGGGCACCTGCCGCCGGTGCTCATCCGGGGCGAGGAGGTCCGCGACCTGGAGTGCGAGCCCTCCCACCCGCTGGGGATGGACCTGGGGCTGCCGGTGACGGTGTGCCGCGAACAGCTCGAACCGGGCGACCGGCTGCTGCTGTACACCGACGGCATCATCGAGGCGCGCGACTCCGAGGGGCGCGAGTTCGGCGTGGAACGGTTCGTGGACTTCGTCATCCGCCACCAGGCCGACAACATGCCGGTCCCCGAGACGCTGCGGCGCCTGGTGCACGCGGTGCTGGAGTACCACCACGGCAAGTTCGGCGACGACGCCACGGTGCTCTTCTGCGAATGGCACGGCTGACCTACAACTCCCGGCGCGAGCGCAGCCCCAGTTTGGCCAGCGCGTTGGCCACGTGCGTCTCCACCGTGCGCGGGGACAGGTGCAGCAGGTCGGCGATCTCCCGGTTGGTGCGCCCCCGCGCGGCCAGCGCGGTGATCTCCGCCTCGCGCGGCGAGAGGCGTCCGTCGCGGCGGCCGGGCGCGGGAGCGGTCGCCACACCGTGGGCGCGCAGTGCGCGGCGCACCCGCGCCGCGTCCCAGGTCGCGCCCAGCCGGGTGTACTCCTCCAGCGCCGCCCGCAGCGCGCCCACGTCCGGTCCCAGGCGTGCGGCGGCCTCGCGGACCTGGGCGGCGTCGTAGGGGCGGGGCATGTCCCGGTAGGCGGCCTCGGCCTCGGTGTACAGGCCCAGCGCCCGGTCGCGCCGTCCGTCGTGGTGGGCCAGGGCCGCCTCCAACCGCAGCAGGGCGGCGGAGGCCGCGGGGGCGCTGGCGCCGCGCAGTCCCGCGCGGAAGCGGGCGCACAGGTCCCGGGCGACGGCGTGCCGGTCGAGGGCGAGCAGGGCCTCCATGCCCGGGACCAGGTCGGCGGCCCACACCCAGATGCCCTTGCCCGCCACCAGCGACACCAGCCCCTCCACTCGCGCCCAGGCGGCGTCGGGGTCCCCCTGCGCGGTGGCCAGGCGGGCCAGGAGCCCGGCGGCGAAGGCCCGTACCGGAACGGTGTAGTCGGGGCCGGGCGGGTCGAAGCGGGTCAGGCGTTCCCGCGCGGCTCCGGGATCGCCCCGGGCCAGGTCCAGGGCGGCCCGGACCAGGGTCAGCTCGGCGGTGACCGCGTGCAGGCGCGAGGAGCCCAGGTGGCGTTCGGTCTCCTCGGCCAGGTTCGTCCAGTGTCCGCGCGCCCAGTCCAGGAGCAGGCGCAGGGTCTGGGCGCTCTCGTGGAAGAAGGGCACCTCGGCCGCCGGTGACCACCGGGTGGCGTCGTCCAGGTGGCGGTCGGCGCGCACGTAGTGGCCGAGCATGACGGCGGCGTCGGCGAGGTTGAGGGAGGCGCGGGCGAACTCGCGGCGCCGGGCCACCACCTCCGGGGGCGGATGGGCGTACGCGGCGCCCGGTTGTGAGGTGCACGGATAGGAGGTGCCCGGGTCGGGGAGGTCGACCTGCCAGGCGGCCGGATCGCCGATCTGGGCGAGCAGGGTGGCGCGGTTGACGGCCACGCTGTGGCCCACGGCCGGGTCCCGGCTGCGCCGGGCGGCGGCGACCGCCCTCTCCATCCACCTGCGGTGGGTGTCGACCGGGTCGGGGGTGGTGCGGGGGACGGCGAGCGCGCACATGGCGCGGGCGGCCAGGCCCGGTGCCGGGGCGAGTTCGGCGGCGGCGCGGACGAGTTCGCCGCGCGCGGTGCTGCCCTGGGAGGCCTGGTTGAGCAGGAGCAGGCCCAGTTCCATGCGCAGTTCGCCGCGCTGGATCGCGGACAGGCCCGGGGTGGCCAGCACGTCGCGCAGCACGGTGATGGTGTCCTCGGCGCTGTTGCCGGTCAGTGCGGCACGGCCGAGTTTGAGGGCCAGTTCGTAGCGGCGGCGGGCGGGCAGGCTCTGGCGGGTCAGTGCGTCGCGCAGCAGGGTGACGGCGGTGGCGTCCTCCCCCTGGGACAGGGCCTGGTCGGCGGCGCGTTCGGCGTGATCGGTCCACTCGGCCAGGTGCGTGCACTCGCGGGCGTGGTGGGCCAGGCGGGCGTGGGGCGGGTCGGGCGCCTGGCCCAGGGCGGTCAGGGCGGCGCGGTGCAGGCGGCGGCGCTTGGCGTGGGGCAGGGCGTCGTGGTAGACGCGGCGCAGCAGGGGCGAGGCCAGTGCGAGGGTGGCGGGCGCGGTGGTGCGCAGCAGGCCCAGGCGGCAGGCGCGGGACAGGGCCCTCTCGGCGCGCTGGGGGTCCAGGCCCGCCACGCGGACCAGGTCGGCCTCGTCGCAGGGGTGGTCCAGGACGCTGGCGGCGCGCAGCAGGCGGCGGGTGTCGCGGTCCAGGCGGCGCAGGCGCTCCAGCAGCCAGTCGCGCAGGGAGGCCGGTACGGGCGGGTCCGGCGGGATGGCGGCGGCGGGCGGAGTGGAAGTGGCGGGCGGGATGGCGGAGGACGGTGCTGGCTGAGCCGCGGACGCGGCGGCCAGGTGGCGCAGGGTCTCCACCGCGGCCAGGGGCAGGCCGCCGGTCCAGGCGTGCAGGCGGCGCGCGTCGGCGGCGGTGGCGCCGGGCAGCGTCCGGCGGGACAGGTCGAGCAGGTGCTCGGGAAGCAGGGGGACCAGGGTGATCTCGTGGTGGGGCGTGCTGAGGGGGACGCGGGTGGCCAGCGCGGCCACGGGGAAGGCGCGCGGCAGGTCCTCGGGCCGGTAGGTCAGCACCAGGCCCAGCCCCGGGGGCAGGCGCGGAGCCAGGTAGTGCAGCAGGTCGCGGGTGGCCGGGTCGGCCCACTGCACGTCCTCCAGTACGAGCACGGCGGGGCCCAGGGAGTCCAGGAGTTCGGCCAGGGCCCGGTAGAGGCGGTGGTGCTCGGTGGCGACCGAGGCGGCGGGCGGTGGCGTCGGGGGCAGCCGGTCGGCGTGCTCGGGAAGCAGGGGGCGCAGGGCGCCGCACAGCGGGCTGAGACCGTCGGGGACGACGGCCTGGCGCAGGGCCTCGACCAGGGGCGCCAGGGGGAAGAGGGGGAAGGGGTCGGTCCGGGGCGGGCAGTGCCCGACCAGGACCGGGTCGTGGTCCAGTTCCCCGATCAGGCGGGTCTTGCCGGATCCGGCCTCCCCCGCCAGCAGGACGAGGGAGCCGGGAGTCGCCGCGGCGCGCAGCCGGTGTCGTTCCTTCTCACGGCCGACGAGCGGGGGGACGTCCACCTACCCGACGGTATAGCGACAGCGGGCGCCGGGAAAGGGGTGCGTGGCATACGTGTTCGTACCGTGGGTGTCCGGTGTTGTACGGGGTGTTCAGCGCAGCGGTGTGCGTCTCGTGGGGCCTCATGCGGCTTCCGGTGACTGTGTGGCGCCCGGCGGTGGTGTGCCCCACGCCGGGCGGAGGGCGCGTGGGACGCCCGGTGCAGGTGTGCGGGGCGGGTCGTGGCGTCGCACGGAACGCGGAGGGCGACGGCGCCGTGGACACTCCGCGCGGCACGTAGAATCCGCCCATAACGCGCGGGCAGGACAACAGAATCCGGGGTGTGGCGTGGCGGAGATGGTGCACGTGGTCGTTCCGGTGTTCGCCGTGGTGGCGACCGGCCTGTTCGCCGGGCTGTTCTTCGCGTTCTCGATCGCGGTGATGCCCGGTCTGCGCAGGGCCGGGGACCGGGCGATGATCGAGGCGATGCAGGGGGTCAACGTCGCCATCCTCAACCCGTTCTTCGCCGTGGTCTTCATCGGCGCCCCTGTGGCGGTGCTGGCCTGCGCCGTGCTCTACGCCAGCGTCGGCGCGACCTCCTCCGCCGTGTGGTCGGGGGCGGCGCTGCTCTGCCTGGTCGTGGCCCTGGTGTCCACCTTCGCGGTCAACGTCCCGCGCAACAACGCCTTGGACCGGGAGGGCCCCGCCGAGCGGATCGCGGACCCGGCCGCCGTGCGCGCCGCCTTCGAGCCGGTGTGGGTGCGCTGGAACAACGTGCGCACCCTGGCCTCCCTGGTCGCGCTGCTCTGCGTGGTCATCGCACTGCGCTGACCAGGCCGGACGCCCCCGCCCGGAGCCCCTGCCCCGCGAGCGCGCCGACGGCCGCCCGGGCCAGTAGCTGGCTTCCGGCTCAGGCGTCGGAGCAGCCCGTTCCTTGCAGCCCGTTCCTTCCCTCCCGACCACCACGGGGCCGGACGCTCCGCCCGGCCCCGCCTGCCCGGGACACGCGCGCCCGACTCCCCCCGGAGGCGGACGGACCGTCCGGTCGGACCCCGGGGCGTTCCGGGCCGTGTCTGCCCCCGGGGTCAGACCCCCGCGGTGGCCTGGCCCTGCATCCCCGACAGCAGCGCCTGGACGTCCCGCACGCACCCCCCGCAGCCCGTGGTCGCCCGGGTCCGGTCGGCGATGGCCTCGCGGGTGCGCGCCCCGTCCAGCCAGGCCTGTTCGATGTCGGTGCGGCTGACGGCGTTGCACCGGCACACCAGCGCGTCGGCCGCGCCGTCGGCCTCGTCGGGGACGGCGGTCGGCAGCCCCTGGAGCAGCGCCAGCCGGTCGGCGGGCACCGGGGCGCCCGTGTCGTAGAGCTGGGCCAGGGTCGCGGCGGCCTCGGGGAAGCCCAGCAGCACCGCGCCCACCACCTTCTCCTCGCGCACGGACAGCTTGGCGTAGCGGCCGCCGTAGGGGTCGCTGATGGTCACCGTCTCCAGGTCCTCGGCGTCCTCCTCGTGCACCTGGCCGAACGCGGTCAGCTCGATCCCCTCCGCCTTGAGGCGGGTCAGCGGCCTGGCCCCGGAGTAGAGGGCGTGCGGCGCGGCGCCGGTCAGACGCCTGGCCAGCACGGCGGCCTGTTCCCAGCCGGGTTGGATGAGTCCGGCGCCGCCGCCGGGGTGCTGGGCGCAGTCGCCGATGGCGTGCACGCGGGCGTCGGAGGTCGAGAGGCGGTCGTCCACGACGACGCCGTGCTCGACCTCGATACCGGCGTCCTTGGCCAGTTCGATGTTGCCGCGCACCCCGGCGGTGACCACCAGGGCGTCGCCGGGCAGCACGCGGCCGTCGTCCAGCTCCAGGCCGGTGCCCGGAATCCAGCGGGCGGCCACCCGCCACGAGTGCACGGTCACCCCCAGGGCGGCGTAGCGTTCGGCCAGGATGCGCGCGGCGGGCTGGTCGATCTGGCGGCGCATGATCCAGGGCGAGGACTCCACCACCGACACGCGCATGCCGCGTCCGACCAGGCCGCGGGCGGCCTCCAGGCCCAGGACGCCCCCGCCCAGGACCACCACGGGGGCTCCCGGGCGGGCCAGGGCGAGCAGCCGCTGGCAGTCGTCCAGGTCGCGCAGGGCCGTCACCCCGTCGCCGGGCGCGCCGTCGGGTCCGGCCACGCCGGTGACCGGCGGGAAGGAGGCGCGCGCCCCGGTGGCCAGGACGAGCTCGTCGTAGGGCAGCGCGCTGCCGTCGTCCAGGGTGACGGTGCGCCGTTCGGTGTCCAGGGCGGTGGCGGTGGCGCCGGTGCGCACGGTGACGCCCGGGGTGTCGGGGACGGGCAGGCGGATCTGCTCGGGGGTGTAGTCCCCGGCGACCACGCCCGAGAGCAGGACCCGGTTGTAGGCGGGGTGGTGCTCGGTGCCGACCACGCTCACGTGGACCCGTTCTCCGGTCGGGTCCAGGCGTGCGGTCTCCTCGGCGAAGCGGGCGCCGACCATCCCGTTGCCGACGACCACGATCTGACGCGGGGACGCGCCCTGCACGGTGCTCAACTGCTGCCTCCTGGTGTGTGCGTGTCCTCGGGTTCCAACCGCACCGCGCTCACCTTGAACTCGGGCATGCGGCTGGTCGGGTCCAACGCCGGGTTCGTCAGGTTGTTGGCGGACTGGGCGCCCGCGTAGTGGAAGGGCAGGAACACCGTGTCCAGGCGGGCGGTGGGCGTCAGCCGCACCCGCGCGCGCGTGTGGCCGCGCCGGGAGGTGACGCGGGCCCAGTCGCCCGCGGCGAGCCCGGCGCGCGCGGCGGTGTCGGGGTGCACCTCCACGTACGCCTCCGGTTCGGCCCGGTCCAGTTCGGCGACGCGGCGGGTCTGGGCGCCGGACTGGTAGTGGCCCATCAGCCGTCCGGTGGTCGCCACGAGGGGGTAGTCGGCGTCGGTGTCCTCGGCGGGCGGGCGGTGGGCGACCGCGACCAGGCGGGCGCGGCCGTCGGGGTGGGCGAAGGCGTCCAGGAACAGCCGGGGCGTGGGCGGCTCCTGTGCGCGCACGGGCCAGTGCAGGGCCTCGCCGGAGGCCAGCCGTTCGGGGGTGACGCCGGAGTAGTCCGCCGCTCCCCCGGCCGAGGCCCGGCCCAGTTCGGCCAGGACGGTGTCGGGGTCGTCGGGGAAGCGGTCGGCGGGCTGGCCCAGGCGCGCCGCCAGCGCGGAGAGCACCTCCAGGTCGGTGCGCACCCCCTCGGGCGGGGCGGTCGCCCGCGTCCGGCGCAGGACGCGCCCCTCCAGGTTGGTCATGGTGCCGCTCTCCTCCGCCCACTGGGCCACGGGCAGCACGACGTCGGCCATGGCGGCGGTCTCGGAGAGCACGAAGTCGGCGGCCACCAGCAGGTCCAGGGAGGCCAGGCGGGCGCGCACGCGCGCGGTGTCGGGGGCCGAGACGACGGGGTTGGAGCCGAACAGCAGCATGGCGCGCGGTCCGCCGCCGCTGCCCAGGGCGTCCAGGAGTTCGAAGGCCGAGCGGCCCGGGCCGGGCAGGGAGTCGGGGTCCACGCCCCACACCCCGGCCACGTGGGCGCGGGCGGCGGGGTCGTCGATCCTGCGGTAGCCGGGGAGCTGGTCGGCCTTCTGGCCGTGTTCGCGTCCGCCCTGGCCGTTGCCCTGGCCGGTGATGCACCCGTACCCCGAACCCCGGCGGCCGGGCAGGCCCAGCGCCAGGGCCAGGTTGATCCAGGCCGAGACGGTGTCGGTGCCCTTGGCGTGCTGTTCGGCGCCACGTCCGGTCAGGACGTAGGCGGAGCGGTTGCGGGCGGCCCTGCCCAACAGGTCGGCGGCGGCGCGGATGCGCACGGCCGGGACGCCGGTGACCTGTTCGGTGCGTTCGGGCCACCAGGCGGCGGCGTGCTCCCAGGCGGCCTCGAACCCGGTGGTGCGCGCGGCGAGGAACTCCTCGTCGCACCAGCCCTGGACGCGGGCGGCGTGCAGCAGCCCCAGGGCCAGTGCCAGGTCGGTGCCGGGCCGCGGGGCCAGGTGCATGCCGCCGCCCGAGAGCGCGGCCTGCGCGGTGGCCGAGCGGCGCGGGTCGATGACGATCAGGGCGGGCGCGGACAGGTGGCCCATCATCGGCGGCATGGTCTCGGCCGGGTTGGCCCCGGCCAGCAGGACCGCCTCGGCCTCGCCGACGTCGGTCAGCGGGAAGGGCATCCCGCGGTCCAGTCCGAAGGCCCGCGTGCCCCCGGCCGCGGCCGAGGACATGCAGAACCGGCCGTTGTAGTCGATCTGGGAGGTGCCCAGGGCCAGGCGGGCGAACTTGCCCAGGGTGTAGGACTTCTCGTTGGTCAGGCCGCCGCTGCCGAAGACCGCGACGGTGTCGGGTCCGGACTCGGCGCGCAGGGCCAGCAGGCGTTCGGCGACGTGGTCCAGGGCGGTGTCCCAGTCGGTCTCGACCAGGTCGGCGCCGCGGTCCTTGCGCACCAGGGGGCGGGTGAGGCGGTCGGGGACGGTGAGGACCTCGGCGGAGGTCCAGCCCTTGCGGCACAGCCCGCCGCGGTTGGTGGGGAAGGGCGCGGGGCGGGCGGCCAGGCGCCCGTCGGGCCCGGGCTCCAGGCGCATGGCGCACTGGAGCGCGCAGTAGGGGCAGTGGGTGGTGGTCATCGGTTGGCATTCTCCACACTGGCGGCGCCGACCGGGGAGGCGGCGGGGCGGCGCAGGTAGACCGCCCAGGTGACGGCGGCGCACACCAGGTAGAAGACGCCGAAGGCGGCGAAGGCCGGGGCGGTGGAGCCGGTGGCGGCGAAGGACTCGCGGAAGGCGATGTTGACGCCCACCCCGCCCAGGGCGCCGACCGCGCCGATGAGGCCGAGCACGGAGGAGGCCACGCGCTTGGTGCGGGCCAGGGCCTGCTCGCGGGGTTCCCCGGCGGCGACGGCGTCCTCGGCGCGGGCGGCGTAGAGGGAGGGGATCATCTTGTAGGTGGAGCCGTTGCCCAGGCCGGTGAGGACGAACATCACCGCGAACGCGCCGATGAACAGGGCCAGCTGGGCGGCCTGGACGGAGAGCACCAGGACGGCGGCGCAGGCGGCCATGGCCAGGAACACCCACAGGGTGACGCGGGCCCCGCCCAGGGAGTCGGCCAGCCTGCCGCCCACGGGGCGGATGAGGGAGCCGATGACCGGGCCGAGCACGGCGATCGCGGCGGACTGCACGGGCGCCAGGCCGAACTGGGACTGCAACAGCAGTCCGAAGGCGAACCCGGTGCCGATGAAGGAGCCGAAGGTGCCCACGTACAGCAGCGACATGATCCAGAAGTGGCGGTCGCGGGTGGCCGACAGCTGCGCGGACACGTCGTTGCGTACGTGGGCCAGGTTGTTCATGGACCGGTACGCCCACCAGGCGGCCAGCAGGATCAGCGGCGCGTAGAACAGCGGGACCAGGTGCCCGGCGGAGGTGGTGAACAGGGCGATCACGGCCAGGCCGACCAGTTGGACGGTGGCCACGCCGATGTTGCCGCCGCCCGCGTTCAGGCCCAGCGCCCACCCCTTCTCCCGTTCGGGGAAGTAGGAGTTGATGTTGGCCATGGAGGAGGAGAAGTTGCCGCCGCCCACGCCCGCGGTGGCGGCCAGGACCAGCAGCAGCCAGAAGGGGGTGTCGGGGTCGCGGACGAGGAAGAAGGCGGCGGCGGTGGGGACGACGAGGGTCAGGGTGGAGATGACCGTCCAGTTGCGTCCGCCCAGGGCGGGCACGGCCAGGGTGTAGGGCACGCGCAGGATCGCGCCGACCAGGGTGACCACCGACAGGAGCAGGAACTTCTGCTCGGGGGTGGTGGAGAAGCCGTGCTCGGGGGTCATGAAGAGCACGAGTACCGACCAGATGCTCCACACGGAGAAGCCGATGTGCTCGGAGGCGATGGAGGCCCACAGGTTGCGGCGGGCCACGCGTCGCCCGCCACCGTTCCAGAACCCCTCGTCCTCGGGGTCCCAGGCGGAGATCCAGCTCTTACCGGTGCGCGGTGCGCGCGGGCCAGTCTCTGAGGCCACGGCCGTGCCTTCCTGCTCGACGGCTGCTGACGAAACCGAAGGTAGGGAGCCCGCGTTGCCTGGAGGTGTCCAGCCGTAACACGCGGGAAACAGTCGGCTCACCCGGAGCGCGCGGCCGCGGTGAGAAGCCCTGTCGTGCCTGGTGGGAGGGGGTGCGGGCGTTCGCGGTGCGGTGGGTGCCCCGGTGGCCGTTGTGGTGCGAATCACCCCTGGTGGGCGGGGTCGGGGAGGCCGCGCGGCACCGCTGCCCCCACCGTACGGCTCCCGGGAGCGGCGGGCCGCCGGGAGGAGGGGACGGGTTCGGGAGGTGCCGGACATCCGTGCCGCGGAGGGAGGGGAAAGCGTGAGTTGTGGCCGGAATCCGACCGCTTCCCTCCCTAGCGTGGGAGCACTTGCGTCGAGCACAAGGAGTCCGTGATGCGTATCGCCGTGACCACTCCCACCGGCAACGTCGGCCGCCACGTGGTGACCGGCCTGGTCCGCGCGGGCGTGCGCCCGCGCGTGCTGATGCGTGACCCGGCCCGGTTGGACCCGGAGCTGGCCGACTGGGTCGACCCGGTCGCCGTGGACCAGGGCGACCGGGACGCGGTTCTGGCCGCGACCGCGGGCGTGGACGCCCTGTACTGGGTGAGCCCGCCGACCCCGGCCGCCGACCCGGTGGCCGAGCACGCCCGGATGGGCGCGCACGCCGCCCGCGCCGTCACCGCCAACGGGATCTCCCGCGTCGTCTTCCAGAGCAGCGTCGGCGCGGAGAGGCGCTCCGGGGCCGGGGACATCGACGGGCTGGCCCGCACCGAGCAGCTGTTGGAGGAGACCGGTGCGACCGTGGCGCACCTCAGGTGCGGTTTCTTCTTCAGCAACCTGCTGATGGAGCTGGACGCCCTCCGGTCCGGCACCGTCTCGGTGGTGCTGCCCGTGGACCATCCGATGCCCTGGGTGGCGCCGCGCGACATCGCCGACACGGCCGTGGGCCTGCTGCTCAACCCCGACCTGGCGGGCCGCACCGTGCGGGCCGTGCACGGCCCCGCCGACCTGACCTGGGAGCAGGCCGCGGCCGTCGTCACCGAGGTCACCGGACACCCGGTGCGCGCCGAACGCGTTCCCGACGAGCGGATGCGCGAGGTGCTCGCGGGCGCTGGCCTGGGACCGGGTGCTGTCGAGGCGATCATGGGCATGTCCACCGGGCTGCGTGACGGCTTCACACCCGAGCAGACCCGCACCGCCGCAACCACGACGCCGACCACCCTGGCCGCCTGGTGCCAGGACGAGCTGCGGCCCCTGGTCTGACCGTCCCGGGGCCGCGCCCTCCCCTCCCGGTCACGGTGGAGGTTCGCGCACGGCATCGGCGATGACCGCGTACGCGAGCGTGTCGGCGTCGGCCCGGACGCGAGGCGGCCCCGGGAAGTCCACGGACCATGACGTGCGCCGCCCGCTCCCGTGGCCTGTCGGGGCCCATGTCCCGGAGGCGGCCCGCCATGATCGCGGGGTGGTTCCGCACTCTCACGCCAAGACTCCCTGTTTTTCTCTATCGCTCTCCGTTCAAAGGGAAGGAAAGAGGAAGATAGGGTTTTCTCGTGACAGAAAGTTTCTACTCCGTGGAGCAGGTCGCTGAACTGCTGGGCCTGCACGTGCGCACCATCCGCAACTACGTGCGCGACGGGCGGCTGCACGCCGTGCGCATCGGCAAGCAGTACCGCATCGCCCACGCCGACCTGGAGGCCTTCACCGGCGCCAGCGTCCAGGCCCCGGCCCACGAGCCGGGTCCGCCACGGCACACCGAGGTGTCGAGCATCGTCGAGATCGACGGAATCGACGCCCGCACCGCCGACCGGGTGAGCACCATGCTCACCACCGTGGCCGCCGGTCCCCGCCCCGGCGGCCAGCCGCTGCGCGTGCAGACCCTCCACGACCCCGACCGGGGCCGGATGAAGGTCGTCGTCCTGGGCGGCTTGAGTGAGACCGCCCGCCTGCTCGACTGCCTGGAAGGCGTGTTGGCCCCATGAGCACGATCTACACCTCCCCCGACGGCGAGCGCGAACTCAGGACCCACTACCGCCGCGCCCTGGAGTCCTGGCCGGTGCCCGCCGACCACCTGCGCGTCCCCACCGGCCAGGGCGAGACCTTCGTGCTGGCCTGCGGACCCCGGGACGCGCCGCCGGTCCTGCTCCTGCACGGCTCGGGCGCCAACGCCGCCGCCTGGAGCGCGGACGCCGCCGAACTGGCGGGCCGCGCACGCGTGTACGCCGTCGACGTCATCGGTGAACCCGGACTGAGCGCCCCCGCGCGCCCGCCCCTGGACTCCGACGCCCACGCACGGTGGCTGGAGGAGGTCATGGACGGGCTCGGACTCGCCAGCGCCGCGGTCGTGGGGATGTCCCTCGGCGGCTGGCTGGCCCTGGACCTGGCCACCCGCCGCCCGGAGCGGGTGCGTCGCCTGGGCCTGCTGTGCCCGGGCGGACTGGGGCGCCAGCGCACCGGCAGGATCCTGGCGAGCACGGCGCTGCGCGTCCTGGGCCCCTGGGGGCGGCGCAGGTCCGTCCAGGCCATGACCGGTCTGTCGGCGGACGAGGCCCGCTCCGCCCTGGAGTCGGTGGAGCGCACCTTCGCCCACTTCCGGCCGCGCACCGAGACGCTGCCCCGCTTCTCCGACCGGGCCCTGGCCAGGCTGTCCATGCCCGTGCTGGCGATCGTCGGTGAGCGCGACGCCATGTTCGACTCCGGGCAGAGCGCCCGGCGGCTGCGGGCGTCGGTCCCCCACGCCGCCGTGAGCGTCCTGCCCGGCGTCGGCCACGCCGTCCTGGGCCAGGGCGCGGCGATCGCGGCCTTCCTGGACTCCTGAGGGCATCCGCTCCGGCCGCCGCCCCGGGCTCCGGGCCCGGGGCGGCGGGGCGCTCAGGAGTCGGCGGCCGGGGCGCGCATGGCGTCGGCGATCCAGGCGTAGGGCAGCGTGTCCTCCTCGGGCGGGGTCCCGTTGACCACCGCCACCAGAGCCAGGTACCGGCCGTGGGTGTCGTCGTAGACGGGGTCCTCGGAGGCGGCGTCCTCCTCGGCGATCTGGCGCTCGATGTCGGGGATCTGTCGGAACGCCTCGGCCAGCCGGTCGCGGAGCTCGGGGGTGAGCGGGTTGTCGGACACCCCCGCGGCCGCCTCCATGAAGCGCGTGACGGCCTCCTGCGCCCAGGGGGACCGGGGGGACTCACCGGCGCGGTGCGCGGCCAGGACCTCCTTGATGAGCGCGGTCCCGCTCCCGTACATGAAGTCCTGGAACCGCGGGCTCGCGATGCTCCTGCCCACGTCCGTGGAGTAGGTGTCGCGCAGGTAGGTGCGGACCGCGTCGCGAAAGGCCGGGTCCCGCACCAGGTCGGCCAGTTCGATCCACGCCTCCAGCTGGGCGGCCGTGGGATCCGCGGGCAGGACCGGGCGCATCGCGCGCAGCCGGTCGACGAAGCCCTCGGGGACGTCGAGGCCCGCGCCGACGTCGTTCCAGAACTCGTCGACGACCTGTTCGCGCTCCTCGTCGGTCATCGAGACGAGCTTGTGCATCAGGTCGGCCTGCGCGGCCGTGCCGCCCTGTCTGATCAGGGTCCGCAGCACCGCCCTCCTGGCCCGCAGGGTGCGCTCCTGGCGCTCGACGATCTCCAGATGGGTGGTGAGCAGGCCGTGCAGGGTCGTGCCGCCCTGGAGCAGCCGGCGGATCTCGTCCAGGTCGGTGTCCAGCTCGCGCAGGGTGCGGACGAGTTCCAGGCGGGCGATGGTGTCGACGTCGTACAGGCGGTGGCCCGCCCCGGTCAGGCGCGTGGGCTCGACGACTCCGGCGTCGGCGTAGAAGCGGACGGCGCTGACGCTCAGGCCGCTGCGGCGCGCGGCGTCTCCGATGGGGTACAGCTCGTGGTCGTGCATGGGAGCCACTGTGGTACCTCAAGCCGCTTGAGACGCAAGCCCGTGCGGCCCGGCGGGGCCCTGGGGCGCCGGTGAGGACGTCGCCCCGCTCTCCGCGGACGCATGACATCTGTCATGCCCGACCCGTGCGGACCGCAGGGGGAACCCATGATCCGTGACACTCTGTCACGGCCCTGCTCCGGTCTAGCTTCGTAGTACGGACTCCGTCCCCCTCAGCCCGCACGGGGCCGACGCCCCCGCTCTGGCACGCGACGGCGCACCCGTCGACGGCTGAAGTCCGCGTACTTGACGACCGGGCCTCGACACCACCGAGGCGTGCCCACGAGACGACAGGAAGCCCGCAATGTTCAAGGAACGGCGTCGGCATCGAGCCACGCGACGGGTCGAGCCCGGGAACGGGCGTCCGCTGAAGCCCTTCCGCTGGTGGCAACTGACCTCCCGCGCCCTGTTCTACCTCGTGCTGGGCAACGCCGACGGTCGGCGGACGGTCTACGCCGTCCACGTCAACCACACGCAGCGGTTCTTCTCGGAAGACGGCAAGGGCAGGGCCCACCTGTACCTCGACGGCGGACACCACGCCGAGTCCGGGCTTCCCGCCGTCTTTCCCGTCCGGGGCGGCGTGATCGAGGTGGCGGCGACGCCCTTCGGCCTCAGGCGCTGCCACTACGTCACCGACGAGGGGACCGAACACCAGCTCGTCCCGGACCGCCGCTCCGGAGAGGGGCGCCGTGCGCGCCTGGACCGCGAGCACCCGGTACTGAGCCGCTGGATCGGTGTCCTCTCGCTGCTCCTGCTCGTCGTCCCCGCGTTTGTGCTCGTTCCCCAGCTCGTCGAGGTGGCCTTCGGGCTGCCCCCCGTGGCCCAGCGCTTCGGGACGTTCACCTCGCCCGTCCACCTTCCGGCGTGGCTCAACATCGCGCTCACGCTCGGCGCCGCGGCGGCCAGCACGGAGCGCGCGCTGCGCCTGCGCTACAACTGGCTGCTGGACTCCGCGGCGCAGGGATGAGGGGGCGGCCCGGCCGGTCAGCGGGTTCGCGTGAGGGTCCCACCAGTGCGGTGCGGCGTCCCCGGGTCACCGACTGGGGCTGAACGCGGACTCCGTCAACGCCTAGTCGCCCTTGTCGCTCTGCCTGCCGGTGCCCAGGCCGAAGGCGACGCCGAAGCACAAGCCCAGGGCCAGACCCAGGGCCAGGTTGTCCATGACCGTGCCGAAGGAGATGCCGAAGCAGAGTCCGATCGGCAGTCCCAGCGCGAGGTTGTTCTTCTTGTTCACGTGTCCCCTTTGTGGCCTTGTGTCGGTTCTTGGACGCGGGGGCGCCGTCCACGGTTCCCCGCTGACGGGGCTCCGGCTCACTGCGGTGGCTCCAGGGGCGCGGCGACGTGCTTGCGGGCGCTGTCGTAGATGATCTGGCTGCGGAAGCTGGTCACCTCGCGGCGCTGGGTGAGCCGGTCGATGAGGAAGCTGTGCAGCGCGTCCAGGGAGGGCACGGACACGTGCACCAGGAAGTCCTGCTCCCCCGCCACGACGTAGACCGCCAGCACCTCGGGCAGGGCGAACATCGCGCCCTTGAAGCCCTCGATGACCTGGCGGCTGGGCGGGCGCAGCTGCACCGACACGAAGGCCTCCACCTCCCGGTTGAGCGCGGCCGGGTCGATGTCGGCGTGGTAGCCCCGGATGACCCCGCGCCGGTGCAGCAGGCGTACGCGCTCCAGGCAGGTGGAGGGCGCCACGCCGAGCTTGTGCGCGAGGGCGCGGTTGGTCTGCCGAGCGTCCTGTTGGAGTTCGCGCACGATCGCCGAATCAAGTTCGTCCATGGCCTCCACCGTAACCCTTCGGTCGAATAGTGTTCGGTGCTGTAACCACAAGCATGCTCGTATGCCTAGATTCTGCACCGTTCACAAGTCATATGAACGGGGTAACCATGGGGATGTCCACCAAGATCGTCGTCGTCCTGCGCGAGGGCCTGGAGCCCGCGCTGGCCGCCAACGCGGGGGTGGTGCTCGGCCTGGCGCTGGGCGGGCGGATGGAGAACTCGCTGGCCGCGGACGGCAAGGACGCGGGCGGCGGGGTGCACGCCGGGCTCAACCCGCACCCGGTGCCGACCCTGGTGGCCTCGGCGGAGCAGTTGCGCGAACTCAAGGCGGGGGCCGACGAGCGCGACCTGACGGTGGTGGGCTTCAACGAGGTGGCTCGCCGCTCCCGCGACTACGTGGAGTACCTGGACGCCCTCGCGGTCACCGAGCCGCAGGACGTGGAGTACGTGGGGGTGGCCGTCTTCGGGGCGCGCAACGCCGTCAACAAGCTCACCGGGAAGCTGGCGCTGATGCGCTGAGGCCGGTGGTTCCCACGTGAGGGGAAAGAGGCGCGGGCAGGGGGCCCGCGCCTCTTCGCCTGTCAGGCATACCACCGCGTCTCCCCCGCCCGCGTGGCACCCGTCCTCCCGGTCCGGCTGCCGCGGACAGCCGGTGGTCATCAGCGGTGGCTGAGCCGTGAAGGGGCGCCCAGGCTGCCGCCGGACACGCGGGGCGGCTCCGGGCGGCTACGCCATCTCCATCCGCACGAACACGCTCCCGTCGACCACGTCCAGCACATCGACGCTGAGATCGTTGAACGTGAACCCCCCTCCGGGCGGGGTGCGCGGCTGTGACGCGAACCCTGTGGGCGAGCTGACCGTGAACACCACCTCCTCGTCGGTGATCAACTCGATCGCCAGTCTGCTCAGGTCGAGTTCCGGGTCGACCTCGAACTCCGTCGGGCCGGTCACCTCCACCTCGCAGTCGCCGTCGGAGCAGGCGGACAGGTCCGTGCCGTCGGCCGGCACGATCGGCGAGGGCGAGGGCGAAGGCGACGATGAGGGTGACGGGGAGGCCGAGGGCGAAGGAGAGCGGGAGGGAGAGGCGTCGGCCTCCGAGTCCTGCGGCGGTGCGCCGCAGCCAGCCAGGGCCAGCGCGGCCAGGAGGAGCGCGGAAGCGGCGATGGGGCGAGGCGGGACGAGCGGCGGCATGGCGGTTCCAGGAGGAGGTGGTCGCGGGGAGGCGACGCCGACGGGTGCGCGGACACGGGCAGCGTATCCGGGGCGGGTGCGGGCACATCCGGCACTTCACCGAACCGTGACTACCGCCGATATCCCGAGGCCGCCGCCCCTGTGGCCAGGGTCCGGCTGGCCGCTGCCGTGGCGGGAGCCGTCCCCGGGGCTTNCCACGGGTCTTCCGGGGACGGGCGTTTGCGGGAGTGGACCGGCCTGTGTGAACGTCGCGCGGGGCCCTCGGTCATACGGCTCCGGTCCGCGCGCCCCCGGTGAGGTCCTCCAGCTCCCGGTAGGAGGCCACGGTGCGCAGCTGCTGCTCGGTGAGGCGGTTGATCCGGGCCTTGGCCGCCCGCCCCTGCGCCCCGGTCGGCAGGAAGCCCCGGTGGATCTCGGGCAGGGCCAGTTCCCAGCCGCACACCGCCCTGGCCGGGTAGCGGTACCACTGGCGCACGACCACCGAGCCGACCCGGATCGCGTGTTCGTTGCCTGGGGGAACGTTCGATCGGTCGGGCTCCCGGCCCAGGTAGCGGTGTCCGTCGGCCAGGTCGCAGGGCCCGCAGCCCAGCTCGCCCGAGCCCAGCGCCCGCCCGCACCCGGGGCACACCAGGCGGTCCATGGCCGCGTCCACCACCCGCCAGGGAAACTGGCCGGGGTCGGAGAGCACGAGTTCGGCCAGGTCGCGTTCCGCGTCGCTGCCCGGCTCGGCGTTCCACTCGGCGCACGCCTCGGCCCAGGCGCGGTCGGTCTCCGCACCGATGAGGCGCATCGTCTCGGCCAGTTCCGGGGTGCGCCAGCCGTCGCGGGTGGGTGTCATGCCCCGCACGCTAGTTCGGCGCACGCGGTCGACGCGACGTGTTTTCCGGCTCGCACGACGGGGTGGCCCCGGGAGAGCGCGGCGTCCCTCAGGTCCAGACGCGTTCCTCGAACACCGGGCGGTAGTCGCGCGCCCACTCCTCCATCTCGGTGGCCGGGCGGCCCAGCAGCTCGGGCAGGGTCGTGGTGAGGGTGTCGTTGCGGCCCAGGCGGGTGAGCGTGTACACGAGGGCCATGAAGCCGACCGTGTCCCAGGACACGCCCCGCCGAAGCAGGCGCGCGGCGAAGCGGGGCAGACCGGGGCGGGTGTAGCGCACCGGCCGTTCCAGAGCGCCGGAGACGACGGCGGCGACCTGGTCCATGTCCAGGGTCCGCGGTCCGGTGAGGGTGTAGGTGCGTCCCCGGTGCGGGGCGGGGTCGGTCAGGACGAGCCGGGCCACCGCGGCGGCGTCCCGCGAGTCCAGGAAGGTGGTGCGCCCCTCCCCCGCCGGAACGAACAGCTCCCCGTGTTCGACGATGTCCACCCCGTGCGTGGACACGGCCCGGCACAGGTTCTGCATGAAGAACCCGCAGCGCAGGATCGTGTGGTCGGCGCCGCTGGCCCTGATGTGGGCCTCGACCCGGTTGTGCGGCACGATCCCGCTGGCGTCGGCTCCGGGGACCGAGACGTAGACGATGTGGCGCACTCCGGCGGCCACGGCCGCGTCGATGAAGGGGATCATGCGGGTGCGCGCCGTGCGCGGACTGGGCAGCGGGAAGAGCAGGAACAGGGCCGTGGCGCCCTCCAGGACGGCGGGCCAGGTGCGCGGATCGTCGTAGTCGAAGGCCACGGCGGGCACCTGGGCGCCCAGCCGCGCGCGCAGGCGGTCGGGGTCGTGCGCGGCGATCCGGTGGGGCGGGGCGCTGTCGTCGGAACCCAGCAGGCGCACGAGTTCGGCGCCCACGTTGCCCGTGGGGCCGGTCAGAACGATCATGCGCCCCACCTTATACGGAGTGAGCGCTCACTCCTGTGTAGGATGCGCAGTGTGAGCACACCACCGGCCCGATCACGGGCTCCGCAGATGACCAGGCAGGACCGGCGACGGATGATCGTGGCCCACACCACGGACCTGGTCGCCGAGCACGGTCGGCAGGTGACCACCCGCCAGATCGCCGAGGCCGCCGGGATCGGCGAGGGGACGATCTTCCGGGTGTTCTCCGACAAGGAGGAGCTGCTCGCCGAGTGCCTGCTCGAAGCGATGCGCATGAGCGAGGCCACGGCCCGGGTGGAGGCCCTTCCCCTGGAGGGAACCCTCCAGGAGCGGCTCACCCGGGCCGCGACCGTGCTGGAGGAGCACATCGGCCGCGCCGGGGTCATCGCGGCGGCGCTGGGCGGGTCCTGGTCCCCGGCTCCGGAGCGGGAGAGCGATCGCGAGGCGGCCTTCTCCGCGGCCCGCCAGGCGCTGGTGCGCCTGATGGAGCCGGAGCGTGCGTCGTTGCGCCACGCGCCCGAGCAGGTCGCCGTGCTCCTGATCGGGTTGCTGTTCGAGCGCCTGGCCGGACCGGTGGGCGCCGCCGACCTGTCGGCGGGGGAACTGGTCTCCATCGTCCTGCACGGCATTCTCACCCCACAGGCAAGGAGCGACCGTTGACTGGCACCCCGTCCACCTCCACCAGACCCTCCCCAGCTCTGGTCCGCGCCGCGACGGTGCTCGCCGCCGGTGCGGCCGCGCTGATCGTGTGGGCCGTGGCCGATCCGCTCTGGGGCATCGCCCTGGTCGCCGAGGGCGCCCCGGGCCGCCCGCCCATGGAGATCGGCGCCGTGCCCACCCTCGTGGTCGCGATCGGCTCCTCCCTGGTCGGCTGGGCGCTGCTGGCCGTGCTGGAGCGCTTCGTGCCCCGGGGCCGGGTGGTGTGGTCCGTGGTCGCCGTCGCGGTGACTCTGGTGTCCCTGGTTCCGGTCCTGGGCGCCCAGGGGACGGCGGCGCAGCTGGTGCTGGCCGTGCAACACGTACTGGTCGGCGCCATCGTGATCGCCGGGTTCACCCGCACCGCGCCGAGGCTCTCCCAGGCCACCCGTGAGGTGAGCTGAGGGGCACGTCGTCCGAGCGGGAGGGGAGTGAGCGTCAGGTTCGGGCCGCCCGGGTTCCGAGGGGAAGTCCGGGCGACCCTTGTCTGAGGGCGTGATCAGCACCAGGTGACGACGCCGCCGAACCGGTCGGCGAAGCGCTCGACGTCGCCGAAGGAGTGGATGCCCGAACCCTCGATCGGGCGGGCCAGCCCCCCGCCGGTCGGGTGGAAGACGCCGAAGTAGGCGTGCACGAGCTCGTCGGTGTCCTCGTCCCACCTGTCGACGTAGAACGCGCGTGGGCGGTTCTCGGGATCGGGGTTCTGGTAGACAGGAGCCGGATCGAAGGGGTTGTTCGCGTTCATACGCGCCTTCCTTTGGTTCCAGGCCCGGGCGGTGTAGTTGGTAGCTCTCTCGCCCGGGCCACTTGTGTTTTCAGGCGCGACAGCCCACCCCTCCCTCTGCGGGCGTGATGACCATCTCACCTTCTGCTATGGTTGCATGCGCAAAGTAATCACACAACTCTGTATGAAAGTTTTCTGTGAAGCGGAGGAGGGCGCATGCCACCCAAGGTCAAGCGGACGAAAAAGGTGACGCTTCGCGGCCAGTGGCTGGGCAAGCGCCTGCGGGAGCTGCGCGAGGAGCAGGGCTTCACGCTGGAGTACGTCGCCGAGTTCATGCAGCGTGCGAACGGAACGATCAGCCGGTTCGAGACGGGTGTCTACCCGATCCGCCGTCCGGACGTCCTCGCCCTGCTCGACCTCTACGGCGTCAGTGAGGAGCGCGAACGCGACAATCTGCTCAAGCTCAGCGAAAGCGTGTGGCAGACAGGGTGGTGGGACGGTTACACCAACGACGTCGAAGACTGGTTCATCGACTTCGTGTGGTTGGAGGAGTTGGCAGACGAGCAGTGGCTCTTCGAGAACACCGTCATTCCAGGCATCTTCCAGACGGAGGCCTACGCTCGCGTGGTTATGGGAGCTGCTGAGCCCGGAGCCAATGATGACCAGATGAGCCGTTGGATCGAACTTCGGATGGCACGCCAGGCACTGCTGGATCGGGAGAATCCGCCTCTTGTGCGTGTGGTGCTGGACGAGTCCACCCTGCGCCGTCGTGTGGGTTCTTCCCGAATCATGCGGGCGCAATTGGAAGGGCTGGCCACCGCGATGGAGCGAGAGCATGTGGATATCCGTGTGCTCACCTTCGACTCGGGAGCACATGCGAGCCCGAACGGGTCGTTCAACATCTACCGGATGGCGAGTCCCTACCCTGAGGTCGGTTACGTGGAGACACCCAAGGGCGCCCTCTACATCGAAACTCCGGGTTCTGACTCGATGATGGAAATGTACGATCGACTGTGGCAGGCCTCCCTCAGCGCTGAGGAGTCAGCCGCGTTCATCATCACCCTCAGCGAGGAATTGCAGTGACCGAGAAGACTCCGCAGAACCCCACCTCCGAGGAGCTGAAAGGTGTCACCTGGCACATCAGCAGCTTCAGCGCCAGCGGAGGCGGTAGCTGCGTCGAGGCCGGTCCCCTCAACGACGGTTCCGGGCGGGTCGCGGTCCGTCACAGCCACTTCCCCGACGGCGCCGCCATCGTCTACACCCGCGCCGAGTGGGAGGCCTTCACCCAGGGCGTCCGCTCCGGAGAGTTCGACTTCCACGGGTAAGAGACGACATGGCCGTTGGTGGGCTGGCCGCAATGGTTACTGGTGTGAAACGAGGGTTCTGACCTGCGGTGATCTTGTACTTATAGCGAGGTTGGAGCGTCGAGATGCGCTATAAGTACAAGATCATCGTGGACAGGGCGGAGCGGTGAACCCTTCCGGACACCGCACTAGCGGGAACCGCGTTCAGGGCCGAAGGTCCACACGCGTCCCGTGTCGCTGCCGTCCCCCGCGCACCGGAAACCGCCCGTATACCGCTGCCCGTGCCGGTTGGGTCGGCACGGGCAGCGGAGGCGGCGAGGTCACATCACGCGACGGCGGTTCCCTCAAGTTCGACCATCAGGGTGGGGATCGCCAGCCGCGTCACCCCGAGCATCGTGGTGGTCGGCGCGACCCCGGCCGCGCCCAACCGCGACGCCAGCACGCCGTAGTGCTGGAAGAGCAGGTCGACGTCGGTGGTGTAGACGTTGAGCCGGACCAGGTTCACGAGGGACATGCCAGCCTCGCCGAGAACGGTCTCCAGGTTCTCCAGGCTCAGCGCCAACTGCGCCACCATGTCACCGGCGTGCTGGGGCTCGCCGTCACCGCTCATCGCGGTCTGCCCGGAGCAGTACAGGGTCCGGGCGTTGCCAGAGACGATCTCGCCCTGGTTGTAACCCATCTCCACCGACCACGTCCACGGGTTGACCACCGTTCGCTCCATCGCCACATCAGCTCCGTTCGGTTCGTCGACAGGCACGTACGTCCATCGGCTCGGCAGCCGCGTTCTTCGACGTCGTACTGACAAGCCTCCCGGCAAATCACGACATCCTGTGTCATGTATTCCGGTAGGTTTTTCGTATGCGCGCTGACCGGCTGGTCTCACTGGTTCTGCTGCTGCGCCAGCACGGTCGGCTGTCCGCGGCCACGCTGGCCCGCGAACTGGAGGTGTCCACCCGCACCGTGCTGCGCGACATCGAGGCGCTGTCCGCGGCCGGTGTCCCGGTCTACGCCGAACGCGGGCGGCACGGCGGTTTCGCGCTGCTGCCCGGCTTCCAGACGGAGCTCACCGGCCTGAACCACGACGAGGCGCTCGCCCTGCTGGTCGCCGGATCGCGGCGCGGCGCGCAGGCGTTCGGCCTCGGAGCGGCGCTGGCCTCGGCCATGCGCAAGGTGGTCGACGCGCTGCCCGAAGGCGATCGGGCCACCGCGGCCGGTGCGGCCCAGCGGTTGCTCATCGACCCGGAGACCGATCTCCTCTCGCGTCGACCGGCCGTCGAGGAGGTGCCCGACACCGTGGTGGCCGCGATCCGGCGGGCGGTGTTCGCCGGACACAGGCTGCGCATCCGCTACGCGGCTGTGGACCAGGACCCGAAGTGGCGCACCGTGGACCCGGTCGGCCTGGTCACCGTACGAGAGCAGGGCTACCTGCTGGCCACGAGATCCGGCCAGGACCGCACCTACAAGCTGTCCCGGGTCCTGGCCGCCGAGGAACTCCCCGAACCCGCGCAGCGGCCGGACCGGGTCGACCTGGACCGGGTCTGGCAGGAGCGCAGCACGCGGTTCCGGACCGGCGGCGACCAGGTCACCGTGCTGGTGCGGACGGCCCCGGAACGGCGGGAGGACCTGGCGGGTACCGCGCTGGCCGTCCGCGCCGAGGAAGCCGACGCGGACGGCTGGCTGCGGCTGGAGCTGACCTTCCAGGACGCGAGACACGCCGAATGGGCAGTGTGGCAGCTGGCCGCGGACGCGGAAGTCCTGGAGCCGCAGTGGTTGCGCGCCTGCCTGCGCGACCGCGCCGTCGCGATCGCCACCCTCTACGGAACATCGTTCTGATCGGCCGACCTTCTGTGAAGAGTCCGGCGAAATCCCGACGAACCCCCCGGCGCGTCGACCGGTCAGCGCGAACGGAAAGGATTTACCGCGAGCGCCCTCGTTACAGGCCGGTGGCGTACAGGTACAGCAGCGCGTTCATGGAGGTGCCGCTCACCAGCAGCCTCTCCCACACCAGTTCGGGGACCCGGTCCAGCGCCACCCATTCCACGCGCTCGGCCTCCCAGGCGTCCTGGGGCTCACCGACCCTCTCCGCCGTGTCGGCGACGAAGACGTGGTGCTCGCTGTCGGTCAGCCCGCTGGAGGGCTGGACGTAGACCAGAGGCCGCAGCGGCCCCGGCTGCCACCCGGTCTCCTCCAGCACCTCGCGCGCGGCGGCCCGCTCGGGGCTCTCCCCCGGGTGCACGCCGCCCATGGGGATCTCGTAGCCCCAGGTGTCGGTGATGAACCGGTGCCGCCACAGCAGCAGCGCCCGGCCCCGTCCGTCGAGCACCACGGCACCGGCCCCGGGCGGTCGGCGGATGAGCCGGTGGTCGAACCGGTGCCCGTCGGGCAGTTCGACGTCCGCGGCCCGCAGGTCGATCCACGGGTCGGTGTACAGGGACTTCTCGGAGTGGACGGTCCAGCGCACGGGTGGCCCTTTCCGTTGGACGGGAAGCGGGACCACCAGATTCGCACGGCCCCGCGTGCGCGCGAAGCCGTCGTCATCGCTCTGTCCGCGTCCACCAGCCGCAGCGCGGCGGGACTACGCGGTCCTCCCTGTCCGGCGGCCGGTGTGGTCCGGGCGCGCTCGGGCCGGACTGTTGCCACGGTCACGTTCGCGCTGGTCCTGCCAGTAGCGGGGCACCGGCGAGGCGCGAAAACGGGCCCACACCGCCTGACCAGGGGGTTGCCTGGACTTGGTGTTGCCTTTCCCACCCGCGCCAAGTGGTTTCAAACACTTTCCAAAGCCCTGACCAGCGCATACGTTGCACGGGTGAACTTTATGCGATCGATACCCAAGCTGACGTTTACCGCGACCTCCAGCCTGCTCATCACCGGCGGACTCCTCCTGGCCGGACCGGGCGCAGCCGCCGCGGACACGACCTCCGACAAGGAACTCGCCGCCACCCTCAACGACAAGCTGAACGACGACATGGCCGGTCACATGACCGAGGAGCACGTCGAGAACGCCCGCGCGATGGTCGAGGCGGCGCAGGAGCGCGACATGGGCGAGGAAGCCGCCGCCCTCGCGATCGCCACCTCCATCGTCGAGACCCACCTGGACAACCTCGACTGGGGCGACCGTGACAGCGTCGGCCTGTTCCAGCAGCGCGACCACTACGGCTCGCAGGAGGACCGGCTCGACCCCACCTGGGCCACCAACGCCTTCTTCGACGAGCTCGAGCGCGTCCACCCCGACGGCAGCTGGGACGACGACCCGATGGGCCAGGTCGCCCAGGACGTCCAGCGCTCGGCCTACCCCGACCGGTACCAGCACCAGGTCGACGACGCCGAGATCATCGTGGAACACCTCTGGTAACAGACCGCTCCCAGACAGACAGTGGAGCGTGCGAACCCCGCTCTCGCATGCTCGTCCGGCGGAGGCCCGGGGCCGGACACCCGGTCACCCGCCTCCGCCGTTTCCGGCCTGCGCGGCGGGCTCTCAGGCGCCCCGCGTGTGCGGACCGGTTCACGCCTCCTGGCGGTCGGCGTTGGCGGCGAAGGCCTCGCGCAGGTACACGCTCAGCCCCTCGGCGTGGGCGTCGACGGTGGCGGTGAAGCGCTCGTCGTCCACGTACAGCTGTCCCAGTCCCCGGTGGACGCAGGTGGTGCAGTCGTAGAACCAGCGGGTGATGTGGGCGCGGTGTCGCTCGGCCAGGTCCATCACGGCGGGGCTCTCGGGCGCCTGGCCGTCGGTCATGGCCGCGGCCAGGGCCAGGTAGATCTCCTCGCCCTCGGCGTTGAGCCGCTCCCAGTCGGCCTTGGTGTAGGAGCTCACCCTGCGCTGGGACTGGGCGTAGGCCTCGCTGCCGCCCCAGCGCTGGCGGGCCTCCTCGGAGTGGGCGTCCACGTCGAAGTCGCCGAAGAGTTCGAGGCGTTCGGCGGCGGTCAGGTCGAGTTGCATGGTGTCGGCCTCCATCAGGCGTTCGATGCTCCGCGCCATCGTGCGCAGGCGTTCGATGCGTTCGGTCACCAGCCGGTGCTGACGGGCCAGGTGGGCGCGGGTGTCGGCGTCGGGGTCGTCGAGCAGGACGGCGATCCGGTCCAGGCCGAAGCCCAGCTCCCGGTAGGTCAGGATCTGCCGGAGCCGTTCCAAGTCCCTGTCGCTGTAGCTGCGGTAGCCCGACGGAGTGCGTCCGGCGGGAACGAGCAGCCCGATCCGGTCGTAGTGGTGCAGGGTCCGGACGGTCTGCCCGCTCATCCGGGCGACCTCGCCGACGGTGTGTCCCATCTGTCCTGGTGCTTCCTCACTGGTGGTGCCGTGTGCCCGAAGCTAGGGCCTGACGTCGCGTCAGGGTCAACCACTTTCCCCGGCCGGGAGGCCCCGCGTCCACCACCGGGATCTACTCGTCGGTAACATTTGGGTATGAGCCCTGACCACACCGCCGATGACTTCCGGTTCGACCGGGACACCCGTGTCGAGAAGCTTGCCGACGGCGAGTTCGCCGCCACCCTCACCGACGCCTGGACCACCTTCACCTCCCACCCCAACGGGGGCTACGTCCTGGGTGCCGCCCTCAACGCGCTGCGCCAGAACCTGAGCCAGCCCGACCCCCTGGCCGTCTCGGCGTTCTTCCTGCGCCCCGCCGCCCCCGGCGCGGCCACCGCGCGCACCGAGGTGGTGCGCGAGGGACGCCGCACCGCCACCGGCCAGGTCCGGCTGGAGCAGGGCGGCAAGGAGATCGTGCGCGCCACCGCCACCTACGGCGACCTGTCCCCCGACCCCTCGGCCCGCGTCCTGACCCTGGACGAGCCCCCGCGCCTGCCCGCCCCCGAGGACTGCCCCGTTCCGCCCGAGTTCGACAACCCCGAGGGCCTGGGCATCGCGCGCAGCGTCGAGTACCGCTACCCCGGGCGGCCGGGCTGGCTGGACGGCAGGAAGGACGGCCGCCCGCACGCCGAGTTCTGGATGCGCTTCGCCGACGGGCGCGAGCCCGACACCCACGCGCTGGCCTCGATGGTGGACTTCGCTCCCCCCGCGGTGCTGGAGATCGGCGAGTTCGCCACCATCACCGTCGAGCTGAGCGTGCACGTGCGCGCCAGGCCCGCCCCGGGGTGGCTGGCCTGCCGGGTGTTCACCAGGCACGTCTCCGGCGGCCTGCACGAGGAGGACATGGAGATCTGGGACGGCACGGGCACACTGGTCGCCCAGTGCCGCCAGCTCGCCATGCTCCTGTAGCCGCCGTTCGCCGCGGGGCGGAGGGGCCCTCGGCCCCGTCAGCCCCGCGCCCGGGGATCCGGTCGGCCGACGACCCGCGCCCCCGGGGGCCGACCAAGCCGCCCGACGACCCGTCAGCCCCGCGCCCGGGTCAGACCACCGCGCGGAAGTGCGTGGTCAGGCGCTGGTCCTCGTCCAGGATGTGGAAGGCCACCCCCGGAGGCTGGTCGCGGTTGGCCGCGGGCTCGCCCTCCCAGGGCATGCGCAGCGTCCACGTCACACCGGGCGCCAGCAGCAGGGGCCGCCCGGCGAAGGTGGTCGCCCCGCCGGTGTGGGCGTGCCCGACCAGGATCCCCGCCACCCGGGGGTGGGCCCGCAGCAGCCCGGCCAGGTCGTCGGCGTTGTCCAGCCGCATGGAGTCGGGCAGCGGGTGGTGGACCCGCACGGGCGGGTGGTGCAGGGCCAGCAGGGCGGGCCGGTCGTCGGGCAGGGCGCCCAGCGTCTCGTTGATCCACACCAGGGTGGCCGTGTCCAGGTGGCCGCCGTCCTCGCCCGGAACCGTCGAGTCGCAGGCCAGCACCGCCGCACCGCCCACCTCGTGCACCTGGTTGAACGGTGCGGCGGACGGCTCCCGCCCCAGCAGCGACCCGCGCATCCGCTCGCGGTCGTCGTGGTTGCCGGGGCAGACCAGCACCGGGAAGGGCAGGTCCAGCAGCCGGGCCGCCTCGCGGTACTCCTCGGCGGTGGCGTGTTCGGCGATGTCGCCGGTGACCAGGAGCGCGTCCGGCGCCTGGGAGAGGCCGCGCAGGTACTCCACGGTCCGGGCCGCGCGCCCGGTGGCGCGGTCGGTCCCGTCCAGGTGCAGGTCGCTGATGTGGGCGAGCAGAAGCGTCATGGCCGTCCTTCGTCGGTCGCGGGTGCGTCACGCCCTCCGGGACCGCGCGGGCCTGCCGTTTCCCGTCGGGTGAGACGAGGCTATTGCGCGCGCCGCGAGCGGGACAGGGTGGTTGTCCACCCGCGATCGGCGGGCGGGGTCCCCGGCGGAAACCGGGACGACCACAACAATCACTGTGTCCAAAACGACCAGAAGATTTACCGGCCGGCAAACCGTGGGTCATGCTCTCGAAACCGGTGCGGATGCGACCGGCGCCACGGAGCGGTGTAACGGCCGCCACGCTCCCGCCTCGGGCGGTCCGTCGGCCCGCGAGCGCCCGCCCGCACCGCGGACCGGCAGCAACGGAGAGAGCCACCCCATGAGCATCCAGCGCATCCTGCGCATCGGCGGCGCGGTCGCCGCGGCCGTCGTCATCGGCGCCGCGGCGGTCAACGCCTCGTCGACCGGCGGCGACGGCGCCGAGACCGTACGCAGTCGACTGACCACGATCGTGCCCGCCGCGCCCGGCGGCGGCTGGGACCTGGTGGGGCGCGAGTCGCAGAACGCCTTCCGCGAGGCCGGGATCGTCGCCAACAACCAGGTGATCAACGTCCCCGGCGCGGGCGGCACCATCGGCCTGGCCCAGGCGGTCCGCCAGGAGGGCCGGGCCAACATGCTGATGGTGACCGGCACCGTGATGATCGGCAGCATCATCGTCAACAACTCCTCGCACGACCTGCAGGACGTCACCCCCATCGCCCGCCTGGCCGACGACTACGAGGTGGTCGTGGTCCCCGACGACTCCCCGTACCAGGACATGGGCGACCTGGCCGAGGCCTGGCGCGAGGACCCGGGCGGGCTGGCGATCGGCGGCGGCTCCCTGGGCGGCACCGACCACCTGCTGGCCGGGCTGGTCGCCTCCGACGTCGGCGTCGACCCCCAGGACGTCAACTACATCGCCTTCTCCGGCGGCGGTGAGGCGCTGACCTCGCTGCTGTCGGGCAGCGTCGACGTCGGCATCAGCGGCTACAACGAGTTCAGCGACCAGATCGAAGCGGGCAACGTGCGCGCCCTGGGCGTCTCCGCGCACGAGCGCGTCGAGGGCATCGACGTCCCCACACTGGCCGAGCAGGACATCGACGCGGTCCTGCCCAACTGGCGGGGGTTCGTGGCCCCGGCCGGCATCACGGAGGAGGAGCGCGCCGAGCTGACCGCGATCGTCACCGAGATGCACGACACCCCCGAGTGGGCGCAGACCCTGGAGCGCAACCGCTGGGACGACACCTTCCAGACCGGCGAGGAGTTCGAGGAGTTCCTCGCCCTGGAGACCGAGCGCATCACCACCATCACCGAGGAACTGGGCCTGTCTTGAGTACCGACGCCACCACCCCCACCCGGGCGACGGAGCCCGCCGCCCCGCCGCCCCGCCCCTCCTGGTGGCGGGGCAGGTCCGAACTGCTGGTCGCCGCCCTGGTGCTGGGCATCGCCGGGTTCATCGCCGTGCAGACCGCCGCCATGCCGGTGCCGCCGGGCACCGAACCGCCCGGACCACGCTTCTTCCCCACCCTGGTCGCGATCTTCATGGGCGCCACGGGCATCGCCCTGGCCGTGCAGGTCGTCCTGCGCCCGGCCCGCACCGCCGACGCGCCGACCACCGGGGAGAACCCGGACGCCGCCACCGCCGGCACCGACGGGGGCGCCCCGGCCGGCGGGGAGGGGTCCGTCCGCATCGACTGGCGCTGCCTGGGGATCGTCGTCGCCTCGCTGGCGGTGTTCATCCTGCTCCTCCAGCCGGTGGGCTGGCTGCTGTCCGCGGCGCTGCTGTTCTTCGGCGTCGCCTACGCCCTGGGCAGCCGCCGCTTCCTGTTCGACGCCGTGCTGTCGCTGGTGTTCTCCTCCGTCATCCAGCTCGCCTTCGTCGCCGGTCTGGGCCTGAACCTGCCGGCCGGAATCCTCGGGGGCATCTTCTAAATGGACGTTCTCAACAACCTCATGGCGGGGTTCGCCAACGCGCTGAGCCCCGAGTACCTCTTCCTGGCACTGCTGGGCGTCATGCTCGGCACCGCCGTGGGCGTGGTGCCCGGCCTGGGCTCCTCCATGGCCGTCGCGCTCCTGCTCCCGGTCACGTTCCACCTCGACCCCACCGGCGCGTTCATCATGTTCGCCGGTGTCTACTACGGCGGGCTGTTCGGTGACTCCACCGCCGCCATCCTGATGAACACGCCGGGGCAGGCCTCGGCCATCGCCACCGCCATCGAGGGCCACAAGATGGCCAAGCGGGGGCGGGCCCCGCAGGCGCTGGCCACGGCGGCGATCGGCGCGTTCATCGGCGCGATCGTGTCCACGGCGCTGGTGGCGTTCTTCTCCCCGGCCATCGTGCAGCTGGCGTTGCAGTTCGGCCCCGCCGAGTACTTCGCTCTCACCGTCTTCGCGTTCGTGGCCACCTCCGCGGTGGTCTCGCACTCGGCCGTGCGCGGCCTGATCGCCCTGGGCATCGGCCTGGCCATCTCGATGGTGGGCATCGACGGCCTCAGCGGCGCCGAGCGCTTCACCCTGGGCGTGCCCCAGCTCTTCGAGGGCTTCAGCATCATCACCGTGACCGTGGCGCTGCTGGCGATCGGCGAGGTGCTGCACGTGGCCGCCACCGCCCACGCGGGCGGCGGGGCCACCGGCGGTCTGCGGCGCAGCGCCACCCCGTGGCTGAGCCGCGCGGACCTGCGGCGCACCCTTCCGGCCTGGATGCGCGGAACCCTGTTCGGCCTGCCGTTCGGGTCCATCCCGGCCGGCGGCTCGGAGATCCCGACCTTCCTGGCCTACGGCACCGAGCGCAAGCTCGCCGCGCGGCGGGCCCGCCGGGGCAGGGGCGAGGACGAGTTCGGCGACGGCGCCATCGAGGGCGTGGCCGCGCCGGAGGCGGCCGCCAGCGCGACCGCCGGAACCGCGATGGGAACCCTGCTGGGTCTGGGCCTGCCCACGTCGGCGACCGCCGCGATCATGCTGGCCGCCTTCCAGCAGTACGGGATGCAGCCCGGTCCGCTGCTGTTCGAGCGCGACGGCGACCTGGTGTGGGCGCTGCTGGCCAGCCTGTTCATCGGCAGCGTCATGCTGCTCATCCTGAACCTGCCCTTCGCGCCGCTGTGGGCGAAGCTGCTGCTGATCCCCAAGCCGTACATGTACGCCGGGATCGCCGTGTTCTCGTCCCTGGGCGTGTACGCGGCCGCGTCCTCCATGGTGGACCTGTGGCTGATGCTGATCCTGGGCCTGGTGGCTCTGATGATGCGCCGCTTCGACATCCCGCTGGCCCCGGTGCTGATCGCGGTCGTCCTGGGACCGGTGGCCGAGACGGAGCTGCGCCGCGCCCTGGCCGTGGGGCAGGGCGAGGTGTCGGTGCTCGTGGACAGCGGGATCACCCTGGGCATCTACGGGCTGCTCCTGACGATCGGCCTGGTCGTGGCCGTCGGCCGACTGCGCGCCCGGCGGGCCGCGCGTAAGGACCACACCCCGGTGGAGGCGGGCCGCGGCTGACCCCGGCCCGGCCCCCTCGGGCGCGGCGGCACGGACCCACTCCCCCGTGCCGCCGCGCCGTTTCCGTTCATGCCCGTGCCCGGTCGGCAGCCGACCGGGCACGATCCGTCCCGTGGTCGACACGGTCCTCCCCATGACCGACGTCGCGGAGGCGCACCGCGGGTTCGAGGCGGGCGGCGCTCCTGACCGGCCCCGGCCCCGGCCCCGGGGAGTCCCGCGGGTGGTGGCCGAGCATGATCGTGCACGGCCTGTCGGCGCACCGCGGGTTCGAGGCGGGCACGCCGGCGACCGGTCCCGGCCCCGGGGAGTCCCGCGGGTGGTGGCTGTGCGCTCGCCCCCCTGCGGCGGCCGACCGGCGCGCGACCACCGGAACCGCGACCGGCCCCGGTCTCAGACAGTTCCACGGCTCGCGGCCGCGGGCTCGTCCTCCCGCGGGCGCACGCCCGCGATCGCGATGTCCAGCAGGCGGCCCGCCTGTGCGCCGTCGGGGTGGTCCTCGGTGGCGAGCGAGATGGCGCTGACGAGCGCGACCAGGTCCTCGGCGCGCACACCGGGGCGCACCGCCCGCGCCTGTCGGGCGCGGTACAGGAGTTCACCGGCCGCGGTGGTGATCATCGCCGCGCAGCCGTCGTCGCGCTCCAGCAGGTCGGCGTCACGGCCGTCCCGCAGCAGCGAGGCGGCCAGGCCGCGGCTGGCCTCGGCATAGGCGTTGAGGTCCCGCAGCCAGGCGAAGAGGGCCGCGCCCGGCTCGCTCGTGCGGGCGTGCTCCCGCGCCCTCGCGCAGAGCGCTTCGACCCGGTCGTGGAAGACGACCTCCAGCAGGGAGCGCCGGGAGGGGAAGTGCCGGTGCAGGGTCGCCGAGCCCACTCCGGCCCGGCGGGCGATCTCCTCCAGCGAGGCGTCGACGCCGTGGGCCGCGAACGCCTCCTCGGCCACGGCGACGATGCGTTCGTAGTTGCGCCGGGCATCCGCGCGCAGGGGCTTTCGCGCCGCGCTCTCGACCACCGTGACCTCCTGCGCTTGCTAAGTGGGGTGCCTCTCCGGTTATCTTAGCGGAACGAAGTGGGGGGCTACCCCACTTTCTTCGCGAGACTGGGGAGAACGACCATGCGCGCTGTGCGGTACGACCGATTCGGCCCGCCCGAGGTGTTGCGCGTCGACGAGGTGCCCACGCCGGGTCCAGGAGCGGGCGAGGTGCTCGTCGAGGTGCACGCCGCGAGCGTGGACGCGGGCGAGCTCGCCTTCCGCTCGGGCAGGATGCGCGGGATCACCCGCGCCCGGTTCCCCCGGGGCGTGGGCGTCGACTTCACGGGCCGCGTCGCGGCGGCGGGCGCGGGAGTGCGCGCCTGGCGGGCCGGGGACGCGGTGTGGGGGCTCATGCCGCACTTCGCCTTCGGGTCCATCGCCGACTACGTCGCCGTCCCCGAGCAGCGGCTCGCCAGGGCGCCCGGGAACCTCGGCCTCCTGGAGGCCGCCGCCCTTCCGGCGTCGGGCACCACCGCCCTGACCGCGCTGACGGACAAGGCCCGCCTCGCACCCGGCGAGCGGCTCCTGGTCCGGGGCGCCACCGGGGGCGTCGGCAGCGCCGCGGTGCAGCTGGGCAGGGCGGTCGGCGCCGAGGTCACCGCCCTCGCCAGCGCCCGCAACCTCGACTGGATCCGGGAACTCGGCGCCGACACGGCCCTGGACTACCGCACGACCCGGCCGCAGGACCTCGGCCGCTTCGACGTCATCGTCGACCTGGTCGGCACCGACCTCGGCGCCTACCAGGCACGGCTCCACCGGCGCGGGCGCATGGTCGCGCTCGCCTTCGACCAGGACCGCGTCCTCAGCTCTGTGCTCGGCATCGGGCTCCGGGCCGCCGTGCGTCCCCGGCGGACCAAGCTCTTCAGCAACAACCCCTCGGCGGACCGCATCGCCGAGCTCACCCGGGCCGCCGAGGCGGGGACGATCCGTCCCCTGGTCGACACGGTCTTCCCGATGGCCGAGGTCGCGGAGGCGCACCGCAGGCTCGAGGCGGGCGGCGTCCGCGGGAAGTACGTCATCGACGTGCGGCACCCGTAGCGGCTCCACGGAACCGCCGCCCGGGTCAGGCGGCGGCGCGCGCCCCGGCCCCCCGTGTGCGCCGCCGCAGCAGCACGCCCTGGCGGGGCGAGAACAGGTAGGCCAGGGTGAAGGCCGCCGACTGGGCCAGCACGATCGCCCCGCCGGTGGACACGTTCAGGTGGAAGCTGAGGAACACTCCCGCCACGGCGGCCACCGCCGCCACCGCCGCGGAGACGACCAGCATCCGCTCGAAGCGGTCGGTGAGCAGGTAGGCGGTCGCCCCGGGGACGATGACCATGGCCACGACCAGGATGATCCCCACCGCCTGGAGGGCCACCACCACCGTGACCGACAGCAGCCCCAGCAGCAGGGTCTCCAGGACGCGGGGGTTGATGCCCACCGCGTGCGCGTGGACCGGGTCGAAGGCGTACAGGGTCAGGTCGCGGTGCTTGTACCAGACCACCGCCAGCACCACCCCGGCCAGGACGAGCACCTGCCAGATGTCGGTGTCGGACACCCCCAGCACGTTGCCGAACAGGATGTGCCCCAGGTCGGTCTGGCTGGGCACGCGCGAGACCAGGACCAGGCCCAGGGCGAACATGGCCGTGAACACCACGCCGATGACGGCGTCCTCCTTGACCCGGGAGGTGCGGTTGACCACCCCGATCAGGGCGACCGACCCGGCGCCGAAGACCAGAGCGCCCACGGCGAAGGGCAGCCCGAACAGGTAGGACAGCACCACCCCGGGCAGGACGGCGTGGGAGACGGCGTCGCCCATCAGGGACCAGCCCACCAGGGTCATCCAGCACGACAGGACGGCGCACGCCACCCCGGCGACCACGCTGACCAGCAGGGCGCGCCGGACGAAGTCGAATCCCAGGGGCACCGTGAACCACTCCGCGACCGCGGTCAGCGCGTCCATGCCGTTCCCTCCTCGTCGGTGTGGATCCCGAAGGCCTCCATGAGGGTCTCCGGGCGCAGGACCTCCTCGGGGGTGCCGTGCGCGACGACGCGGCGCTGGAGCAGTACCGCCTCGTCGCACAGGGCGGGCACCTGGGCCAGGTCGTGGGTGGACACCAGCAGGGTGTGGCCCTCGTCGCGCAGTCGCAGCAGCAGTTCGGTGATGCGCCCCTCCGAGCGCTTGTCGATCCCGGCGAAGGGCTCGTCGAGCAGGAGCACGTCGGCGCCCTGGGCGATGGCGCGGGCCACGAAGGCGCGTTTGCGCTGGCCGCCGGAGAGCGCGCCGATCTGGCGGTCGGCCAGGTCGCCCAGGTGGGTGCGGTCCAGGGCGTGCTCGACCGCCTCCCGATCGGCGGGGCGGGGGCGCCGCCGCTGCCCCATGCGCCCGTAGCGGCCCATCATCACCACGTCGCGCACGCGGACCGGGAAGGCCCAGTCGACCTGCTCGGACTGGGGCACGTAGCCCACCAGGCCGCGGCGGCGGGCGGCGGCCCCGGTGTGCCCGAGGATCCGCACCCGGCCCCCGTCGGTGGGGACGAGGCCCAGCACGGTCTTGAACAGGGTGGACTTGCCCGACCCGTTGGTGCCCAGCAGGCCGCAGACGCGGCCGGGGGCCACGGACAGGCTCACGCCGTCCAGTGCCAGGACGTCGCCGTAGCGGACGGTGGCGTCGGTGACCTCGATGGCGGCGTTCACCGCTCCTCCCCCCGCAGCCCGGCCACGATGGCCTCGGCGTCGTGGCGCAGCAGGTCCAGGTAGGTGGGGACGGGGCCGCCCTCCTCGGACAGGGAGTCGACGTAGAGGGTCCGGCCCATGGCGGCGCCGGTCTCGCGCGCCACCGAGCGCTGGGAGCCGTCGTTGACGGTGCTCTCGCAGAAGACGGCGGGCACCTGGTTGTCGCGGACGAACTCGGTGACGGCGGCGGTCTGCTGGGGGGTGCCCTGGGTCTCGGCGTTGACCGGCCACAGGTACATCTCGGTCAGTCCCGCGTCGCGCGCCAGGTAGGAGAAGGCGCCCTCGCAGGTGACCAGGGCCCGGGAGCTGTCGGGGACCCCGGCGAGTTCGTCCTCCAGGTAGTCGCCGACCTCGCCGATCTCGTCCTTGTAGGCCTCGGCCGCCTCGGCGTAGACCTGCTCGCCCTCGGGGTCGAGTTCGGTGAGGGCGTCGCGGATGTTGTCGACGTAGACGGGGGCGTTGTCGGGGGACATCCAGGCGTGGGGGTTGGGCTGGCCCTCGTACTCCCCCGCAGAGACGGGGATGGTCTCGACGCCGTCGCTGAGCACGGCGGTGGGGGCCTGCACGCGTTCGGTGAACTGGCCGAACCAGGCCTCCAGGCCGAGTCCGTTCTCCAGGATCAGGTCGGCGTCCTGGCCGCGGACGAGGTCGTCGGGGGTGGGTTCGTAGCCGTGGATCTCGGCTCCGGGCCGGGTGAGCGAGGCGACCTCCACGCGCCCGTCGGCGACGTTGCGCGCCATGTCGGCCAGAACGGTGAACGTGGTCAGGACCAGGAGCCGTCCGTCGTCGCGCTCCTGCCCGGCGGAGGAGGAGCAGGCGGTCAGGCCCAGGACAAGGGCGAGGGAGGCGGCGGGGAGCTTCGCCGACCAGGGGTGTGAAGAAGCCTCATCTTGAAAGTTCGGCACGCCTAACTTTTTACCACAAGAGGGCCAAACTACACATCGCGGCGGGCGTGTCGCGGTTGCGGATCCGGAGCCGGGGCCCGGGCTCCACGTCCTGGGCACCGCGCCGCACGTGCGGGTGGCGCCGACACACGGGCGCGGTGGGCCCTCGGGAACCGCACTACCCGGACGGACAGCACGGACACGCGATCGCGGCGGGCCCCCGCCGGAACCCGAGGAGGGGGCCGAGGCGCCCGTACGGCGCGTGCCGCTCAGCCCAGGTCGGCCAGGGCCGCCCGGGCCGCGGCGGTCCAGTGCGGCGACCCGGCCCTGGCGGCCACGCGCAGGGCCAGCCGGTAGTGCTCCGCGGCCCGCTCCCGGCGCCCGAGCGCGCGGTCCAGGTCGCCGAGCTGGTGTGCGACCGGCCCCAGGGTCAGCAGGCCGCTGCCCGCACCGGCCAGCTCCCCGGCGGCGGGTGAGAGCAGGCGGTGGGCGCGCTCCATCGCGGGGCGGTCGCCGACGGCGGTGGCGGCCCGGGCGGCCAGGCAGGTCAGGGCCTCCCTGAGCAGGCCTGGCGGTGCGTCGGGCGGCGGGGGCGCGGACTCGGGGGAGGCCAGGGCGGCGGCCCAGGGGGCGTGGGGGCCCCAGTCCTGGCGGGGGTCCACCTGTGCGGATCCGTCGCCCTGTTCGCCGCCCCGAAGGCGCAGGCACAGCAGCGCCAGGGGCAGGACTCCCTGCTCCACCCCCGGCATGCCGGTGTCGGCGAGCCGCACGCTCGCGGCCCGGTAGGCGGCCTCGGCCTCCTCCGCGCTCCCTCGCGCGGCCGTGCGCAGCGCCGCGTACCACCGGGTGAACACCCCCACCAGCGGAATCCCGTAGCGCGAGCCCAACCGGTCGGCGCCAGCCGCGTGGGCGTCGGCGGCGTCGAAGTCGGCCAGCGCGGAGTGCGCCTGGACCAGGACGAGGTGGCCGAGAACCTCGAAGGTCACCAGGCCGTGCCGGGAGGCCAGGTCGACCAGCTCCGCGCCGATCTCCACGCGGCGCGGGGCCCGCCCGGCGCCCTGGAAGGACTGCATGAAGCGGGCGTTGAGCGCCAGGCACAGCAGGGCCGGGTCGCCGAGCCCGCGGGCGATTTCCTCGGCCCGGCGGGCCGCGTCCGGGCCCCGGCCGGTGGCGGCGCCGCGCAGTTCCAGGGCCAGGGCGCACAGCAGGCGGGCGCGCTGCTCGCGGCGGTCCTCGGGCAGGGCCGCCAGGGTGCGCTCGGCGGCTCCGGCGACCTGGCGGGCCAGCGCCTCGTCGTCGTTGCGCGGCCACAGGGCGGGCACGTCGAAGGCGGTGATGACCTGCGCCGTCAGCTCCGCGTCGCCCAGTTCCTCGGCCGCGGCGACCGCCCGGGCGCGGTGGTGGCGGGCCTCCTCCAGACGGCCGGTGACGGCCAGCGCCCGCACCATCCCCATGACCGCCTCCAGGCGTTCGCGGATCCGATCCCGACCGGAGCGGTCGTGGGCGGCGACGGCCTCCCGCCACAGCCGGGCCGCCTCGTGCGGGGCGAAGCGCTCCTCGGCCCGCAGGGCGGCGGTGCGCGCGTGGCGCGCGGCCCGGGCGGCCGTGGCGCGGGTGCCAGCCCGCCCGAAGTGGTGGGCGAGCACGTCGGCCCGGTCGGGGTGCAGCGCCTCGACGGCCTCGGCCACCGCCGTGTGCCAGTGGGCCCGGCGCGGTCGGGAGAGGTCCTGGTAGAGGGTGTCGCGCACCAGCACGTGCGCGAAACGCAGGCCGGGGGCGCCGTCGGGCTCGTCCGGTCCCGCGCGGTCGGTGAGGAAGCCCGCCTCCAGCGCCTCGTCCAGGGCGTCGAGCAGGGCGTCCCCGTCCCGGGCCAGGGCCGACAGGACGTCGGGGTCGACGTCACGGCCGATCACGGCGGCCTGCCGCAACAGGCTCTGGGCGCCGGGCGTCAGGGAGCCCAGGCGGTGGCGGATGACGTCGCGCACCCCGGCGGGGACCGCGTCGAGCGCGGCGCCGTCCCCGTCGGACAGCAGCCGGGCCAGCTCACGGACGAAGAAGGGGTTGCCGCCGCTGCGCCGGTGGACGGTGCGCAGGGCCCGCCGGTCGACCTCGTGGCCGACCAGGGCCCGGACGAGTGCGTCGGTCGCGTCCTCGCCCAGCCCGCCCAGGTAGGCGCGGGCCGGTTCGCCGGGGGCGAGCCCGGCCAGGGCCGCGGTCAGGGCCGGGAGGACCTCGCCGGTCCGGTAGGTCCCCACCAGCAGCACCGGCCCGGGAAGCGGTTCGGCGGCCAGGAAGGTGAACAGCTCCAGGGTCTCCTCCGCCGCCCTGTGCAGGTCGTCGAAGACCAGGAGGACGGGGCCGTGCCGCGAGGCCGAGGCCAGGAGGCGGGAGGCCTGGCGCAGGACGCCGAACCGGGCCGCCGCGGGGTCCGGGACGGTACCCCCGGCCGCTGCGGGGTTCGTCCCCGTGGGGATCGGGGCGCCGGGCCCGGTGGGATCTGTGACGGGTGCCGAGGCAGTGGTGTCGTCGTGGACTGCGGTGTCCGCGGTCGCCGCCAGCACGGCGGCGATCTGCGTCCATGGCCAGGCGGCGGGCGCACCCTCGTGCTCGGGGCCGCGCCCCCAGGCCGTGGTCCACCCGCGCCCCGCCAGCCGCCGCGTGAGCTCCTCGGCCAGGGCCGACTTGCCCGCCCCGGCGTCACCGGAGACCAGCGCGACCCGGGCCGGAGCGTGCGGCGCGGCGGAGGCGGCGGCCCCCTCCAGCAGCTCCAGCTCCCGGTTGCGGCCCACGAAGGGCCGCCGGACGCGTTCGGGCGCGGCCTCTCCCCGCGCCGGAGCCGCGGTGGCCGGAGCCGCGGTGACGGCGGCACGCGGGGTGAGATGGGGCGCCTGGGCCAGGACGTCGGCCTCCAACCGCCGCAGTTCGGGGCCGGGGTCCACTCCCAGCTCGTCCGCCAGGGTCCGGCGGGCCCGGCGCAGCGCGGCCAGCGCGTCGCCCTGACGGCCCGAGCGGTACAGGGCCAGCGCCCACTGCCGCCAGGCGTTCTCGCGCAGGGGGTGGGCCAGGGCGTGCGCCTCCAGGGCGGGCACGGCGTCGCCCGCCCGGCCCAGCGCCAGGAGCGCCTCGGCGTGCCGCTCCACCGCCAGCAGCCGTAGCCCCTCCAGCCGGTCGGCCTCGGCGCGTGCCCAGGGGTAGGCGGTGAACTCGGCGTAGGCGGGCCCCCGCCACGATCCGAGGGCCTCCTCCAGCCCGTCCAGCGCCGCACCGGGCCGGTCCCCGGCGAGCAGTGCGCCGCCACGGGTCACGGCCGCGGCGAAGCGACGGGCGTCGACCGCCTCGGGGCGGGACCGCAACGCGTAGCCCGGCGGCGCGGTCACCAGCAGCCGGGCGGGCCGCCGGGCGGGCCGGTCCGGTTCCAGCGCACGGCGCAGCGCGGAGACGAAGGTGCGCACCGCCGCCACGGAGCCCTCGGCGGGCACCTCCCACAGGTCGTCCACGAGGCGGTCGACGGGCACGGCACGGCCCTCGGCGACCAGGAGCCGGGCCAGGACCGCGCGGTGCCGCGGCCCCTTGAGGGCGAGCGGCCCGTGCGCGCCGACGGCCTCCAGGGGGCCCAGCACGCGGAAGGACACCGCTGCCTCCGTCGCCTCCCCCGTCATGGGAGCAAATCTATCCGGCCGTCCGCACCGGCCGGGGCCGCCGACGCCCCTGCTCAGCCGTTGCTCATCGGCTGCTCACCGGCGCCCGGCAGGCTCGTGGACGACCGAGTTCCCCGGCGATCGCCGGGAACCCGACTTCGACCCACCGGAGGACACCACCATGGAACCGAGGATCCAGGGATTCGACTACCAGCGCGTGCCCGTCGCCGAGGGCGTGGCGCTCAACGCCGCCGTCGGCGGGTCGGGCAGCCCCCTCGTGCTGCTGCACGGCTTCCCCCAGACCCACCTGATGTGGCGGCACGTCGCGGCCGACCTGGCCGCCGACCACACCGTCATCTGCCCGGACCTGCGCGGCTACGGCGACAGCGACAAGCCCGCCGACACCGACGGCAACGCCTACTCCAAACGCACCATGGCCGCCGACGTCGTCGCCCTGGCCCGTTCCCTGGGCCACGAACGCTTCGCCCTGGCGGGCCACGACCGGGGCGCCCTGGTCGCGATCCGCGCCGGGCTGGACCACCCCGGCGCCGTCACCCACCTGGCCTCGCTCGACGTGCTGCCGACCCTGGACATGTGGGAGGTGATGCGCGGGGCCTCGGCCGCGGTGGGCTTCCACCTGTACCTCATGGCACAGCCGCCCGGCCTGCCCGAGCAGCTGATCGGCGCCAGCCCGGACGCGTTCTTCGGGCACTTCCTGGACGTCTGGACGCGCGTCCCCGAGGCGATCCCCGCCGACGTGCGCGCCGCCTACCTGAGGGCCTCCCGCGAGGCCGTGACCTCGATCGTGGCCGACTACCGGGCCTCGGCCGGAATCGACGTCGAACACGACGGGGCCGACCGCGCGGCCGGGCGGCGCCTGGCCATGCCGGTGTCGGTGCTCCAGCAGGACTGGGGCGCGGCGCTGGGCTACGACGCCGCGGCGGTGTGGCGGGCCTGGGCCCCCGACCTGCACCACAGCACGGTGACCTGCGGCCACTTCATGGCAGAGGAGGCCCCGGCCGAGGTGGTCAGGGCGCTGCGCGACCTCCTGGCCCGGTAGGCGGGGCGCGGGACCGGGCCGCGGACGGACTCTGTCAGAATTCCTCGAAAAAAGATCGGTGGACGTGTCGATCCGCGGCACCCCCCGTTCGACCTAGGGGTGAAAGGGTCCCAGAAGGGGCCCGCGACACCCAGGGAGACAGAGCGATGAAGTACATGCTGATCATGCGCGCCACCGACGAGGCCTTCGCGGGGATGGGCGACATCGACTTCAACGAGATGCTCGCGACCGTGGGCCGGTACAACGAGGAGATGATCAGCGCCGGGGTGCTGATCGCCGCGGAGGGCCTCGACGACGCCGCCGAGGGCGTGGTCGTCGACTACTCCTCCGAGCCGCCCGTGGTCACCGACGGCCCCTACGGCGAGACCAAGGAGCTGTTCGGCGGGTTCTACATCCTCAACGTGGCCTCCAAGGAGGAGGCCGTGGAGTGGGCCAAGCGGTCACCGATGACCGGTGCCGGTTTCAAGACCGAGATCCGCCGGGTCACCACGATCGACGAGTTCCCGCAGGACAACGAGTGGATCCAGAAGGAGCGGTCGTGGCGCGAGGCCACCGGCCAGCTCTGAGCGGACCGACCGGAGATGGCTGACCCCACCGGCCGCGAGGCCGTAGCCGCCGTCTGGCGGATCGACTCGGCGCGGATCGTCGGCGCGCTCGCGCGCTACACCGGCGACTTCGCGCTGGCCGAGGACCTGGGCCAGGAGGCGCTGGCCGAGGCGCTGGTGACCTGGCCGCGCGAGGGCGTGCCCCGCAACCCCGCGGGGTGGCTGCTCACCGTCGGCCGCCGCCGCGCGATCGACGCGTTCCGCCGGCGCTCCGCCCTGGACGACAGGTACGCCGTCCTCGCCCGCGACCTGGGCGAGGGCGGCGCCGCCTCGGGCAGCGCGCCCGCCGACTCCGCAGGGGAGGCCGAGGACGTGCTGTGGGATCCGGACCGGATCGACGACGACGTGCTCGCGCTGATGTTCACCGCCTGCCACCCCGTGCTGTCGCGGGAGGCCAGGGTGGCGCTCACCCTGCGCGTGGTCGGCGGTCTGACCAGCGACGAGATCGCCAGGGCGTTCCTGGTCCCGACCGCCACCGTGCAGGCCCGGATCACCCGGGCCAAGAAGACCCTCGGGGCGGCCCGGGTGCCCTTCGAGGTGCCACCGGCCGAGGAGCGGGCCGCACGACTCGGCTCGGTGCTCAACGTGGTCTACCTGATCTTCACCGAGGGCTCCTCGGCCAGCTCCGGCGGCGACCTGCTCCGGCTCGACCTCGCGGGCGAGGCCCAGCGCCTGGCCCGGGTGCTGGCCCGGCTGATCCCCGACCAGCCCGAGGTCCACGGCCTGCTGGCGCTGCTGGAGCTGACCGCGGCGCGCTTCCCCGCCCGCACCGGAGCGGACGGGCGGCCGGTGCTGCTGGAGCACCAGGACCGCCGCCGCTGGGACCGCGCCGCGATCCGCCGGGGGCGGGCCGCCCTGGCCCGCGCGGGGAAGGCCGGCCGCGGCCTGGGCGCCTACGGCCTCCAGGCCGCGATCGCCGAGTGCCACGCGCTCGCCCCCTCGGTGAAGGAGACGGACTGGGAGCGGATCGTGCTGCTCTACGAGGCGCTCGGCCGTCTGGCGCCCTCCCCGGTGGTCGACCTCAACCGGGCGGTGGCGGTCTCCATGGCCCGGGGACCGGCCGCGGCGCTGCGGGTCGTGGACGAGCTGGCGGCGGCCGGAGCGCTGTCGGACTCCCACCTGCTGCCGAGCGTGCGCGGGGAGCTGCTCGTGCGCCTGGGACGCACCGGCGAGGCGCGCACCGAACTGGAGCTGGCCGTGCGCCGGTGCGGCAACGAGCGCGAGCGGGAGGTGCTGGAGCGCAAACTCGCCGACCTGGGCTGACCCGGCCCACACCCCGCCGTGGCGCCGGGCGGAGTCCGGCGCCACGGCCGCGTTCAGCTGTCCAGGTAGCGCAGCACCGCCAGCACCCGGCGGCTGTAGCCGGAGGTGTGCCCCAGCCGCAGCTTGTCGAAGATCGCGTTGACGTGCTTCTCCACCGCGCTCAGCGACACGTACAGCCGCTCGGCGATCGAGGCGTTGCTCAGCCCCTGCGCCATGTGCTCCAGGACGTCGCGCTCGCGCGGGGTGAGCCGGGCCAGCGGGTCGGTGTGGGTGGTGCGCGCCAGCAGCTGGCGCACCACCTCCGGGTCGAAGGCCGCCCCGCCCCCGCGCACCCGCTCCAGGGCCTCCAGGAACTCCCCCACCTCCGACACCCGGTCCTTGAGCAGGTAGCCGACTCCGCCCGAGGCCCCGGCCAGCAGTTCGGCGGCGTAGCGCTGCTCCACGTACTGCGACAGCACCAGCACCGCGACCCCCTCGTGCTCGGCGCGGATGCGCAGCGCCGCCCGCAGCCCCTCGTCGGTGTGGGTGGGCGGCATCCGCACGTCCACCACGGCGGCGTCGGGCGCGTGCTCGGCGACCGCGGCCAGCAGCGTGTCGGCGTCGCCGACCGCCGCCGCCACCTCGTGCCCCTCCTCCTCCAACAACCGCACCAGTCCCTCCCTGAGCAGGACCGAGTCGTCAGCGATCACCAGGCGCATGGGGGCTCCGTATCGTGGTCAGGGGCAGCACGGCGCGTACCGTGGTCGGACCGCCCCGGGGACTGTGTACCGCCAGTGTGCCGTCCAGGGCCCGCACCCGCCTGGCCAGGCCGGTCAGCCCGCCGCCCGCGGGGTCGGCGCCGCCGCGGCCGTCGTCGAACACCCGCAGGTCCAGGGCGCCGCCGGCGTCGTCCAGGTGCACGATCACCGCCTCGGCCCCGGCGTGCTTGACGGCGTTGGTGATGGCCTCGCGCGCCACGAAGTACACCGCCGTGGCCAGTTCGCGGGGCGGCGGGGCCGCCAGGTTCGCGCGCACCTCCACCGGCAGCGGGCTGCGTTCGGCCACCTCGGTCAGCGCCGACTCCAGGCCCAGGGTGTCCAGCGCGGTGGGGTAGACCCGCCAGGCCACCTCCCGCAGCTCGTCCAGCAGCACCCGGGTCTCGGTGTGCGCCTGGCGGACCAGCCGCGCCGCGCGCTCGGGGTCGTGGCCGCGCTGGGCCCGCCCCAGCAGCATGGCCAGCGCCACCACGCGCTGCTGGACCCCGTCGTGCAGGTCGCGTTCGATGCGCCGCCGCTCCTCGTCCACCGCCCGCACGATGCCCGACCGGGTGGAGGTCAGCTCGTCGATGCGCCTGTGCAGCAGGTCCTCGTCGCTGGGGCCCACCAGGCGGCGGGCCAGGGCGCGGTCGGCGGCCGATGCCAGCGCCACCACCAGCCACGTCGCCGCCAGGACGACCAGGCCCATGAACAGGCCCACGGTGACGCTGGAGACGTACATCCGCGCACCGGGCATCAGCACGGGCACGCTGGTGCCGCCCCCGGTGAACAGCTCCAGCGCGGCCCCGCCGACGAAGACCACCACCAGCATCAGCGCCGTGGACACCAGGTAGCCGCACATCAGCGCCACCGGAAGGCGCAGCAGCAGGTAGGCCACGCGCGGGGCGGCCTCGGGCCCCGGGTGGACGGCGCTGCCCCCCGTCCACCGGGCCAGGCGGGCCAGGTCCGCGTCGCCCAGGCGCACCGCCCACCGGGTCACCGCGCCGCGGAACCGGTTCCGGGCCGGGGAGGGCAGGAACGGGGCGCACAGCAGCGCCGCGGCCGCCGCGAGGGCCCAGACCAGCGTGAGCAGGGCGGTGCACAGCCCCAGCAGGGCGCCCGTCAGCTCGCGCCCGGCCCGTGCCAGCGGCGCGGCCGCCGCCCGCAACCAGGCGCGGGGGCCGTCCCCGTCCCCGGCCCGCTCGGTCATCCGCCCCTCCACCCTCTTCCCTTCCGACCGTCCGTACCCGTCTGCTCAGGCGTCCCGGAGCCGGAGCACCAGGGCGCCCGCCGCCAGGCTCGCCGCGGCCCAGCACACGAGCACCGCGCCGCCCGCCGCGGGCGGGAGCGCGTGGTCGAACCGCCCCATCACGAAGGCGCTGTCCACGAACGAGATCCCGGCGAAGAACGGCATCCGCCCGGCGAGGTAGACGCCCACCTCGCCGCCCATCAGCAACAACATCACCGGCAGGCCCAGGATCAGCATGAACACCGTGGTCAGCGCCGCCGCGGCCGACCGCAGCGCGGCGCCGACTCCCACGGTGAACACGGACACGGCGGTCAGGTACACGGCCGTGCGTACCACGTCCGCGGCGGCCTGCCCCGGGTCCAGGGTGCCGTACCCCTCCAGGTAGGGATGCCGCATCACCAGGTGCGCCAGAAGCGTACCGGCGGCGGCCGTCACGAGGGCGGCCGCGAACACGGTGGCGGCCACGGACAGGGCCTTCGCCGCGAGCACGCGCGTCCGCACCGGGACCGCCTGGAGGGTGGAGTGGATGGAGCGGGAGGAGTACTCGGAGGTGATGACCGGCAGCGCCACGGCGATGACGGCGAACTGCACGACCCACATGGTGGCGTAGACCGCCATCTCCGAGGCCGGGACCTCGGCGGTCGGCACGTGCCCGTTCTGCATGTTGCTGACGGTCGAGACCGCCGCGCCCGGCGCCACCACGGCCATCAGCAGCAGGGCCGTGGCCAGGCCCCACCAGGTGGAGCGCACCGAGCGGAGCTTGACCCACTCGGCGGAGGCGGCCGCCGCCAGGTCGGACAGGGCCCGCGCCGGGCCGGGGGCGCGGTCGGCGGCGGGGGCCGGGGGCGCCCCGGCCTCGGTGGAGGTCGTCACGGTCGGCTCCTGTTCGCGGCGGTGTACTGCACGCTGTCGGCGGTCAGCTCCCGGTAGGCCTGCTCCAGGGACGCGTCGCGCGTGCTCAGCCGGTGCAGGGCCACCCCCGCCCGGTGGGCCAGTTCCCCGACCCGTTCGACGGGCACGCCGGTGACCACCAGCTCGTTCGGGCTGGGGCGCTCCACCCCGGCCCCCTCCGCCTCCAGCGCGGTGAACAGGTCCTCGGGGTGGGGCGCGCGCACCAGCACGGCCGTCCACGCGCTGTTGCCCAGCACCTCGGCCAGGGGCGCGTCGGTGATGAGCCGTCCCCGGCCGAGCACCACCAGGTGGTCGGCGGTCAGCTGCATCTCGCTCATCAGGTGGCTGGAGACGAACACGGTGCGCCCCTCGTCCGCCAGGGAGCGCATCAGGTCGCGGATCCAGCGCACCCCGTCGGGGTCCAGGCCGTTGACGGGCTCGTCGAACAGCAGCAGGCCCGGGTCGCCCAGCAGGGCGGCGGCGATGCCCAGGCGCTGGCTCATGCCCAGGGAGAAGGCCCCCGCGCGCCTGCGCGCCACCTCGGCCAGCCCCACGGCCTCCAGGACCTCGTTCACACGGCGGTCGGGGATGCGGTGGGTGCGGGCCAGTCCCAGCAGGTGGGAGCGGGCGCTGCGTCCGGGGTGCACGGCACGGGCGTCCAGGACGGCGCCCACGTGGCGCAGGGGCCGGTCCAGCTCCCGGTAGGGGCGGCCGCCGACCAGGGCCTGCCCGGCGGTGGGCCGGTCCAGGCCCAGCACCATCCGCATCGTCGTGGTCTTGCCCGCGCCGTTGGGCCCCAGGAAGCCGGTCACCCGGCCGGGGCGCACCTCCAGGTCCAGCGAGTCCACGGCGAGGGTCTCCCCGTAGCGCTTGGTCAGTCCCCGCAGGGTGATCATGTGCGGTCCTCGTCTCGTCGTTCGTGCGGCGGTGACCACGCTAGGAACCGGGGCCCCGGCCGGGCCATGGTGCGCACCGCCAGGTCGGGTGCGGTGCGCGCCAGGGCGGGGGTGGGGTTTTCCTCAGGGCGGGAGGCGGGGCCGCCGACCACGGCGGCTCCCAGGTGGCGGAACTCTCTTGAAAACAAATAACCGAACTGTTTTTATAGACACATGCGGCGACGCCGCAGGGCTCACCCGACAGAAGGAACGAACCACCATGGCCACCACCAAGAGCGCTCTCGTCGTCGGCTCCGGCATCGCCGGGCTGGCCGCGGCCCTGCGCCTGCACCAAACGGGCTGGCATGTCCGCGTCGTCGAACGCGCGCGCCTGCGGCGCGGCGGCGGCTACGCCGTCTCCTTCGCCGGAATCGGCTACGACGCCGCCGAGCGCATGGGAATCCTGCCCGAGCTCGTCGACCGACACATCGCCCCCGACACCATGGTGTACGTCAAGCGCGACGGCTCCACCTCCTTCACCGTGCCCGGCCGGACCGTGCGGGCCATGGCCGGTGAGCGCAACCTCAACCTGCTGCGCGGAGACATCGAGGACGTCCTCTACCAGCGGGTGCGCGAACACGCCCAGATCAGCTACGGCACCACCGTCGAGCACATCGAGCAGGACGCGCACAGCGTCCGTGCCCGACTCAGCGACGGCACCGAGGCCGTCGCCGACCTGCTCGTCGGGGCGGACGGCCTGCACTCGACCACCCGCGCCCAGGTCTTCGGCCCCGAGTCGGCCTTCCGCCGGGACCTGGACCACATGGTGGGCGTGTTCATGCTCGATCACCTGCCCCGGGGCGTGGAACCGGGCACGACCACCTCGATCACCGACACGGGCCGCACCCTGGCCCTCATCGACCTGGGCCGCAACGGCGCGGCCGCCTTCTTCGGCTACCGCACCACCGACCCCGGCGCCGAACTGACCGCCGGACCCCACACCGCCATTCCCCGTGCCTACGCGGACATGGGCTGGGTGGCGCCGCAGGCGCTGGAGCAGCTGGGCGACGCCGACGACGTCTACTTCGACACCATCAGCCAGATGGTCGTCGACCGGTGGAGCCGGGGTCGGGTGGTGCTGCTGGGCGACGCCGCCTGGTGTGTGACCCTGTTCGCCGGGTACGGCTCGGCGCTGGCGGTGGGCGGCGCCGACGCACTGGGCACGGCCCTGGAGGAGCACGGCGACGACGTCGCGTCCGCCCTGGCCGCGTGGGAGGCGCGTATCCGCCCCGAGGCCGAGCGCAAACAGCGGCTGGGGCGCCAGGTCAAAGGGCTGTACGCGCCCAAGGACCCCGTTCGGCTGTGGTTGCGCGACCTGCCGCTGCGCATGGCCGCCTATCCCTGGATGAGCCGCCTGATCCAGCGCCGCCTACAGCTCAAGGGCTGACGGCCGCCTCGGGGGGCCTTCGCGGCGGGTCCCCGGCGGCCTGAGCACGTGTGACGGCCGCGTGGTGACCTTTCGCCCCGAAGCGGTTTCCGGGATCCGTGCCAACCTCCGCCACCGTGCGGATAGCCTCGATCCGTTCCCCGTTTGCAGGAGGTGCGCGGTGTCCCGGACCTGGACCGCGATCGACTTCGAGACCGCCAACCACGACCGCGGCAGCGCGTGTGCGGTCGGCCTGGTGCGGGTGCGCGACGGCGCGGTCGTGGACCGGTACACCACGCTGATCCGGCCGCCGAGGCAGGTGGACTTCTTCTCCCGCCACAACATCGCCGTGCACGGCATCACCGCGGCCGACGTCGCCGACGCCCCCTCCTGGGAACAGGTGCACGCGCGCATCGTGGAGTTCGCCGACGGCAGCCCCCTGGTGGCGCACAACGCCGCCTTCGACATGGGGGTGCTGCGCCAGGCCTGCGGGCACACCGGGCTGTCCCACCCGGCGTGGGAGTACGCGTGCACGCTGGCGCTGTCCCGGCGCACCTGGGGCGGACTGCCCGACCACAAACTGCCGACCGTGTGCGCCCACATCGGGCACCGCGTGACGCACCACCACCGCGCCGACGCCGACGCCGAGGCCGCCGCGCACATCGTGATCGCCGCCATGGAGCGCTACGGCACCCCGTCACTGGCCGACCTGGCCCGCGCCGCACGGACGGACCTGCGCCGGGTGGAGGCCTCGGCCGGGAGCGCGGTGCCCGCCTCGGTCCCGGCCGCCGCCGTGCCCGAGCCCGCCCTGTTCGCCGCGCCTGCCGTTGTGCCCGCCGCGCCCGAGGACCGGTTCGGCCGGTGGCAGCGCGACGCCCAGACGCCGCTGCCCGAGCCCTCCCCGGACGCCGACCCCACCGGGCCGCTGTACGGGCGCACCGTGTGCGTCTCCGGCGACCTGGAGTCCATGGACAAGCCCGAGGTGTGGCGGCGCGTGGCCGAGGCGGGCGGGCGGCCCGCCAAGAACGTCACCAAGAAGACCGACGTGCTCGTCCTCGGGGGCCACGGCGGCCTGGGCAAGACCGCCAAGCACCTGCGGGCCGAGACCTACCGCGAGCGCGGCCAGCGCATCGACCTGGTCACCGAGGCCGAACTGCTGGCCCTGCTGGGGATGACCACCCGCCCCTGACCGGCGCGCGTTTCCCGCTCCCGCGTCGGGGTTTCCCGTCCGGCCGGTACCGCGCACGGGGCCGCCCGCGCCCCGAGACGGACGCGGGCGGCCCCGTGGCGGTCGGTCAGACCCTCTCGTTCGGCGACGTGGGAAAGCGCAGGATGGCGCCGTTCTCGGCACTGGTGTGGCCGTGGTCGAGGACCTCGCCGAAACCGGCGTCGGCCGCCATCGCCGAACGCAGCATCAGCGCGCTGGCCGGGGCCCGGAACGCCGCGTCGGGGTCGTCCAGGTCCGCCGGGTCCTTCGACACCAGCACCGGCTCGCCGGGCGAGCCCCACAGCTCGGGTTCGCCGTCGCGGTCGGCGCCCAGCAGCAGGGTGCGCACCCGCGCCTCCGACAGCATCGGCAGGGTGGGCTCGGTGCCGCGCACCGCCTGGTCGTTGGCGAGCTTCTGGTGGTAGTCGGCGATGATGTCGTCGTGGCCGTCGATGACGAAGTCGCGCAGCGCCTCCGCCGCGGCCGCGTGCAGGCGCTCCTCGGCGTCGGGGCCGCCCCGCCCGCCGGGCACCAGCCTGATCGGGATGCTCAGCTTGCGCTCGCCCAGGTTGTCGCGCAGGTAGGCGATGGCCTCCTCGTCGCCGCCGACGAAGATGACCCTGGCGTCCACCTCGGAGACGGCCTCGCGCACCTGCTGGGCGATCCGGGCGGTGTTCTCCCGCCAGGTCTCCATGGGGTAGTGCTTGCCGTCGAAGCGGCCGTTGTACCCGCTCAGGACGCCGGGCCCGCCGCGGCCCATCGGGTCGATGTTGCGCAGGTCGGCACCGGCGAAGTCCTTCTCGGAGGCCGGTCCGCTGGAGGGCTGGCCGGTGTAGGAGAACACCTTGGCGTTGACCCGGTCCAGCGCCACCAGGACGTAGGGCAGGTAGCGCCCCCGGTCGACGACCACGGGAAGGGGATCGGGAACCGGCATGCGCAGGGCACGGCTCTGCGCGGGCGGTTCGGAGAGCGTGTACGCGCCGAGCAGGCGCCCCTCGGAGGCGAACAGGGAGTGGCCGTGGCTGCCGAAGGCCCGGGAGGAGCCGTCCCTGACCGCCTGTTCCAACACGTCGAGGGTGGCCTTGTCGGTGCCCAGCGAGGAGAGCTCGTCCCGCAGGTGGCGCCAGCGCAGTTCGAGTTCCTTGCCGGCGTCGGTCCTGTCGCGGCTGGTGTCCAGGTGCACGGAGGCCACCGGAGCGTCACTCTCGTACAGAGGTCGCAGAAAACCCAGGTCCATGTGTCCGCGGGGCGTGTGTCCCCGCCCCGCCCACCTCCTTCTCGGGGTCGGTCTGCGGGCCATCCTCGGGCCCGTGCTGCTTGCTTCGGGGCACGCCACGTCGGCGCAGACGCGCTTCTTGCCCAAGGATTTCCTGTCCTTGGACGGGCCCCCTACCCGATGGGCCGCCGGACATGGGTGAACACACAGGAGAGGGTCCCCGACTGTCGGGTGCGGAGGGGGCGCGCTTCCCTAGCGTGGGTGACGCCGAGAAGGAGGAGGGCACCATGCTGGACCGGCTCAACCGGGCCCTGGAGAAGGTCGAGGAGGACACCGGAACGCCGGTGGACGTGGCGGAGATGGCGCGTGTGGCGCTCACCTCCGAGCACCACCTGCGCCGCCTGTTCTCGGCGCTGGCGGGGATGCCCCTGTCGGAGTACGTGCGCCGGCGCAGGCTCACGCTCGCCGGGGCCGAGGTGCTCGGGGGCGGCGACAGCCTGCTCGACATCGCGGTGCGCCACGGCTACGGGTCGGCCGAGGCCTTCGCCCGGGCGTTTCGCGCCATGCACGGCGTGGGGCCGGGCGAGGCCCGCAGGACCGGCGCGGTGCTCGCCTCCCAGCCGCGGATGTCCTTCCGCCTGACCGTCGAAGGGAGCACCACCATGCGTTACCGGATCGTGGACAAGGAGGCCTTCCGCCTCGTGGGGCCCAGGGCCAGGGTTCCGCTGGTGTACGAGGGGGAGAACCCGGCCATCACCGGGTTCGTCCGGGGGCTGGGCCGGGGCGTGCACCGGCGGTTGAAGGAGATGTCCGACCAGGAGCCGCGCGGCGTCCTGGCGGTGACCGCGAACATCGACCCGGCGCGGGAGGAGGGCAGCGAGCTGGACTACTACCAGGCGGCGGCCACCTCCGCGCCCGCGCCGGAGGGGATGGAGGTCCTGGAGGTGCCCGCGGGCACGTGGGTGGTCTTCCCCTTCTCCGGTGCGTCGGGGAGCTTCCCCGAGTCCCTCCAGCGGATGTGGGCCGACGCGTTCGCGCAGTGGTTCCCCTCCAACCCGTCCTACCGGACCGCCGACGGGCCGGACATCCTGCGGGTGGAGTACGGGGAGGACCCGACCACCGCCGAGGGCGAGCTGTGGCTGCCCGCCGAGCGGGTCTGAACACCTCCGCGGCCCCGCGGCCCGCGACGGCGGGGCCGCTGTCCGCCGGTGCCCGGGGGCTCCGCGCCTGGCGGTCAGCGGCGGGACCGGCCGCGGCGGTCGGCTAGACGCGGGTCCGGCAGCGGTCCAGGAACCGGCGCAGCACCTCGTTGAACCGCTCGGGCCGCTCCAGGTTGGGCAGGTGCCCGGCGCCCTCGATGATCTCCACGACCGAGTCGGGCACCAGCACGTGCATGGACTCGGTGAGGTCGGGCGGGGTGAACACGTCGTGCTGGCCCCCCACCAGCAGGGTCGGCGCGGACACCCGGCGCAGCAGGGGCGCGTAGTCCTGGCGCCTGGCGCGGCCCAGCAGGGCGGCCGCCGCGCCCTCGGGCGGGGCCGCGTACATCATCGTGCGCACGTGGTCGGCCACCGCGGGCAGTTCGCGCACGTTGTCGGCGGTCATCATGCCCACGAGCATCTCGTCGCCGTAGCCGCGCATGCCCTCGGCGCGCAGCCGCTCGGCCAGCGCCACGCGGGCGGCCCTGCCCCGCTCGGTCTCGGCGCTGGGGTTGGTGGCGGCCAGGGTCAGCGAGTCGACGCGGTCGGGGAAGAGCCGGTACAGCTCCAGGGCGATCTGACCGCCCATCGACAGCCCCACCACGCTCACCACGTCCAGGCCCAGGTGGTCCAGGAGCGCGTCCAGGTCGCGGGCGAAGGCGTCCAGGGTGGTGGTCCCGGGGACGACGGTACTGCTCCCGTACCCGCGCAGGTCGGGGGCGATCACCCGGTAACCGCGTCCCGCCAGGGCCCTGACCTGGGGTTCCCACATGCTGCGGTCGAAGGGGTGACCGTGGATCAGGAGGGTGGGGTACCCGGCCCCGCGATCGGTGTAGGTGACGTTGATCCCGCGCACGGAGGCGATGCCCGGGCCGTCACTGCTCGCCGTGTTCGTCGTCTGATGTGCCACAGGAACCGATGCTATTCAGAGGCGCAAGGGCCCTGGCCACCGAGGGTCCCCCAGAGGCGGGACACGGCAGGGCCGTAGGTGGTCCCTCGACACCTACGGCCCGCGGGTACCGCGTCCCGCCGTCCTCGGGCGCGGTACGGCGTGGCGGGCACGCGCCCGCCACGCGGCGCCGGACGCGGAGCGCCCGACGAAAGGGGAGACGCACGCGGACGCCGTCGGGTTCGGACGGGGTTCACCGGTGCGCCGCCCTCCTCCGGTCAGAGGACCGGCCGTGTCAGCGGGCCGGACGGGCCCCGCGCCCGCCGCGGCCCAGGACGAGCGCCGCCACCAGGTAGGGCGCCGCGAACAGGGCGAACGCCAGGGCGTGCCCGGTCATCGCGAACACCCCCGCGTACAGCAGGTAGGAGGCCGTGGTGAGGGCGTCGGTGCCCAGACCGGCCAGGGAGGTGACGGTGGCCCGGCTGGACCCGGTGATGCGGTCCTGGAGGCGGGCGTCGGCGACCACGCCCGCGGTCTGGCAGAGGCCGAAGCCCACGCCGATCAGCACCCATCCCGCCGGGCCGCCCAGCAGGGCTCCGGCGGCGATGGCGGGCGCGGCCAGGCCCACCAGGACGGCCAGGACCCGCACGGGCAGCCGGGAGGCGGGACCGGCCAGCAGACCGCCCAGGGGCACGAAGACCCACACCACCAGGACCGCCACGGGAACGGTGGCGGTGGGGACGCCGGACTCGGCGACGAGCAGGGGGACGTACTCGTCCAGCATCTCCCAGAACGCGGTCACCGCGACCACGAGCACGATCGCGCCGCGCACCCGTCGGCTGGAGCGGGCCTCGGCCAGTCCGCCGCGCAGGGCGTCCAGGTAGCCGGAGGGCCCCTCCTCCGCTGCCTCCGCGTCCTCGGCCGCCGCCGCGCCGTCAGCGGGCGCGGAGCCGCCCGCGGCGGCGCGGTGCTCGGGCAGGGCCAGGGCCGCCAGGGCGCACAGCACGCAGGCGGCGACGCTGGCAGCGCCGACCGCCGCGTAGCCGCCGTGGGCCATGACGGGGATGGCCAGCAGGGTGGCGGCGCCGACGGCGGCCACGTCCAGGGCGCGGGTCACGCCCATGACCCGGACGTAGCGGTCGGAGGCGTCGCGACGGGCGAGTTCGGTGTAGACGAGGGCTTCGAGGGCGCCCGAGGACAGGGCGCCGCCCGCACCCCACAGGACGAAGCCGAGCGCGAAGGTCCAGTAGCCGGGCCACAGCAGCCACAGCGTGAACGCGCACGCGGCCAGCAGCGGAGCGGCGGCCAGCAGGTAGCGCCGAGGCACCACGTCGGCCCAGGCCCCGGCGGGGACGGACACGACGACGGAGGACAGGGACCAGATCACGAACAGGGAGCTGATCTGGGCGACGGTCAGGCCGGTCTCGTCGAACAGCAGCGCGTACAGCGGGTAGAGGAGGACGAACTCCCCCAGGGCCGCGTAGGCGTACAGGGGTCGGGTCAGACGGGACGGACGCGTGCCGGAGGCACGCGGGGACAGGGTGGTCATGGAGGTCTCTCGGTCGAGCGGAGGCGGACACCGGGGCGGGGATCGCCCGGGGTGGGCCGCGTGCTCGGACCGAGGACCGGTTGGGGACTTAATGTCGCTGGAACATGCCTCCAGGATAGGCGTGCGCCCGCCGCCGCGACAGGGGGTGTGGACAACCCCGCGACGGGTGTCGTGCCACGCGGGCGCACGGGCCCCGGACGCGGCCGCTCTCCCCCGCACGGCGGCCGCGTCCGCGCGTTCCCGTCAGTCCGCGCGGCCGGGGCCGGGGACGATGCGCTCGACCACGTCGGTCACCAGGTCGCGGAACCGGTCCTCGGAAAAGAGGTCGGGCAGGGTGAGCCGTTCCAGGATGAGCCAGTTCAGCGCCAGATAGAGCAGGACGACGGTGGTCGCGTCGCCGGGCATGCCGGACTCGGTGTGGAAGGCGATGTTGGCGTCCAGGTCGGCGCGGATGCGCTCGGTGAGCAACTGGCGCAGCTCCGGCCGCCGGGTGGCCTCCAGGCGCAGTTCCAGCAGGGCCAGGTAGCCGGAGGGGAAGTCGGTGAGGCGCCCCACCATCTCGTGCATCAGTTCGGCGACCCTGTCGCGGTCGCGCGGCCCCGCCTGGGCCGCGGCGATCACGTCGCTGTCGGGGTCCAGGCGCTCGTAGAAGCGGTGGCCGACCTGGGTGAGCAGGTCGTCGCGGTTGTTGAAGTAGTTGGACGCCGTGCCGTTGGGGACGGCCGCCTCGGTGTCCACGGCCCGGAAGGTCAGTCCGCGCGCGCCCTCGCGGGCGAGCACCTCGATGGCCGCGTCGAGCAGGGCCGCCCGGCGTGCCGGATTCTGCCTCATGTCAGATCTCTCCTCAGAACGAAGTTGACACCACTTTGATCGTAGTACTATGTTCTTACCACTCCACACAGAGTACTATGCAGCAAGTGGAACTGAGAGGAAACCCCATGCGTGCCATCCCCATCCGCCTGGACCTGACCGCCGCGCCGTCCGCCGAGGCGCGTCCGAAGATCGCCGTACCCTTCACTCCGCCCCAGTCCCAGCCCCGCCCCCGACACAGGCACCGCGACCAGCAGCCCAAACCCCGTTCGGCGCGGCGCGCCAGGCCCCTGCCCAAGCCGGGCGGCGTCCGCTGACCAGCACCCCGACCGCCCCGCTGGAACCAAGAGGAGGAACGCGCATGCGCAGGCTCGTGTACTACGTCGGTATGTCCATCGACGGCTACATCGCTGGACCCGAGGGCCAGATCGACTTCATGCCGGTGACCCAGGACGTCGTCGACCACATCGTCGAGCACTACCCCGACACCCTGCCCACGCACGTGCGGCGACAGCTGGGCGTGGACGTGCCCAACCCGAACTTCGCCGTCGGCGTGCAGGGACGGACCACCTACGAGCCCGCTCTGGAGCTGGGCATCACCAGCCCCTACGCCCACCTGCGGCAGTACGTCGTGTCGGAGAGCCTCACCAGCTCCGACCCGGAGGTGGAGGTCATCTCCTCCGACGCGGTCGACCGGATCCGCGAGCTGAAGTCCCAGGAGGGCGGAGGGGGCGGGGACGTCTACCTCATGGGTGGAGGCCGTCTCGCCGGCGCCCTGCTGCCGGAGATCGACTCCCTGATCATCAAGCTCTACCCGGTCGTCGCGGGGGACGGCGTTCCCCTGTTCCGGACCGGGTTCTCCCCCACGCAGTTCACGCTCACGGGGACCCGGGCCCTCTCCGGCGGCATGGTCGTCCTGACCTACGCCCGCACGTGAGCATCGGGAGCCCCCCGCCGGAGGGGGCGCGGGTCAGATCCCGTGCAGCTCGCGGGCCCAGGCCTCCAGCCCGGCGGCGAACCCCTCCCGCTGCTCCGGCGAGAGCCGGTCGAAGGTCCGCAGCAGGGGCCGGGCCCGGCTGGCCACGAACGCGCGCATGAGGTCGCGGTGCTCGTCGGCCAGCGACACCAGGGCGCGCCGCCGGTTGGCGGGGTCCTCGCGGCGCGCCACCAGTCCTACCCGGGTCAGGTCGCCGACCAGTTCGCTGACGGTGGAGGGGCCCACCCCCAGACGTGAGGAGAGCTCGCCCATGCCGAGTTCCTGTCCGTGGACGAGCTGCGACAGCACCGCGCCGTGCCGGGCGGTGAGGTGGTGGTCGGTGAACAACCGCCGCAGCTCGGCGGGCATCTCGGCGTGGGCGCGGCGGTAGTAGGTCTCGATCAGGGGCACGAAGCGCAGCGCCCCCTCCACCAGTCCGCGGTCCGGCACGCGCGTCTCGTCGGCCTCTTCCCGGCCCGCCCCCTGGTCCATGCGCCGATGCTACCGGGGCTGGGTCAGGGTCGTTCGGGGCTCAGTCGGCGATGCCGACGGCCCGGCGCACGGCGGCCGGGCCGTCCAGGACCCGCAGCAGCGCGTGCGCCAGGTCCGCGCGCGAGATCCGGTAACCGGAGGGCACGTTGCGGTCCAGGGCCAGGCGGTACTCCCCCGTGGCGGGGGCGTCGGTCAGCTGGGGCGGACGCACGACGGTCCAGGCGGCGCCGCTGGCCTCCAGGGCGGCCTCCATCCGCCCCAAGTCGAGGTAGACGTCGCGGAAGAGCCTGCCGATCAGCGGCATGAGCAGCCGCTGCGGCAGCGGCCCTCCCGGTTCCTTCGGGCCGACGGGGGAGGCGCTGACCACGGCCAGGCGTGTGGTGCGGCCGTCCTCCAACGCGGCCAGTACCGCCTCGGTCCAAGTGGTGGCGGGAAAGCCGCCCTTGGCGCTCGCGGCCAGCGCCGAGACCACCGCGTCCGTCTCCGAGAGCAGGGAGCGCAGCCGGTCGGGCTCGGGAGCGGGCATCCGGACCGTCTCCAGCCGCTCATGGGTGACGGGCAGCCGCGCCGGATCGCGGACCAGGGCCGTGACCCGGTGCCCCGCGTTCAGGGCCTGGTCCACGACGTGACGGCCGGTGCCTCCGGTGGCGCCCAGGACGGTGATGCGCATGCTGACTCCTCGGGGGGTGTCGGGAGGGCCTCCTGGAACACCATCATAGTTCGGTTATCCGAAGTGTTCATTCGGGGTCGGTTTCCCGCGCGCGGACGGCCGCCGCCTGCGGTCCGCGCGAGGAGTTTTCCGGTCCTCCGGCGTGTTGCGGGCCTGACCTGCGCCGCAACAGACTGTCACCTGTTAGTCACCCTAAGGGGTCCAACGTTCACCACCCGGTGGTTGGGACGTTCCGCCTGCCATGGCCGGATAGAGCACGGTCCCCCGCCCGGCCCGACACGGGGCCGGGCTCCCCCGCGACCCGATCAGGAGACCGTCAATGCCGGGAACCCCCCGCACCCCCGCCCCCGTTCCCATCCCCGCCGCGACCGTCAGCAGCACCACCCGGCGCCAGGCCCTGGTCGGCGGCGCGGCCACCCTGGGCGCCGTCGCGCTGGGCACCGCCTGGAGCCCCGGCGTCCAGGCCGACGCCTCCGTCCGCGCCGACGCTGCGGCCCGGTCGGGCGGCATCGCCGAGCCCTTCACCCTGGGCGTCGCCTCCGGCGACCCCTTCCACAGCAGCGTCGTGCTCTGGACGCGCCTGGCCCCCAACCCCTTCGCCGAGGACGGACTGGGCGGCATGCCCGACCGGCGGGTGGAGGTCGAGTGGCAGGTGTCGGAGGACGAGGGCTTCGGACTCCTCTCCGCCTCCGGAACCGTGGAGACGGGCCCCGACGCCGCCCATTCGGTGCACGTGGAGGCGCAGGGGCTGCGGCCCGGCGCCGAGTACTTCTACCGGTTCCGCGTGGGCAACGAGATCAGCCAGGTCGGCCGCACCAAGACCGCCCCGCCCCCCGGGATCCGCACGGACCGGTTCTCCTTCGCGTTCGCCAGCTGCCAGAGCTACGCCGCCGGGCACTACAACGTCCACGCGCACCTGGCCGAGGAGGACCTGGACCTGGTCGCGTTCCTGGGCGACTACATCTACGAGACGGGTAGCCAGGGGGGCCTGGGCCGGGGCCACCTCCCCGACCGGGAGGTCCGCACCCTGGCCGAGTACCGCGTCCGGCACGCGCAGTACAAGAGCGACGCCAACCTCCAGGCCGCGCACGCCGCCTTCCCGTGGGCGGTGGTCTTCGACGACCACGAACTGGAGAACAACTGGGCCGACGACCGGTCCAACGGCGAGGACGTCCCGGCCGAGGAGTTCCTGCGCCGGCGCGCCCAGGCGCTGAAGGCCTACTACGAGCACATGCCGCTGCGCTTCGCCCAGACGCCGGTCGGCCCCGACATGCAGCTCTACCGCAGACTGGTCTTCGGCGACCTGGTGGACATGCACCTGCTCGACACCCGCCAGTACCGCGACCCGCAGGTGTCCGACGCCGAGCGCGGCGACCCCTCGCGCACCCTGCTCGGCGCCGGGCAGAAGCGGTGGCTGCGGGAGGGGCTGTCCTCGTCGCGGGCCCGCTGGAACGTGCTCGCCCAGCAGGTGTTCTTCTCCCAGCGCGACTTCGCCGAGGGCGGGGCGGCCAACTTCAGCAACGACGCCTGGGACAACTACCTCGTGGACCGCAACGAGGTCCGCGACCAGCTGGCGCGCACACGCAACGGGGTGGTGATCACCGGGGACGTGCACGCCAACTACGTGTGCGACGTCAAGGCCGACTTCGACGCCCCCGAGTCGCGGACGGTGGCCACCGAGTTGGTGGGCACGTCCGTCACCAGCGGCGGCGACGGCACCGAGCAGGCCCCCGGCGACGAGGTGCAGCTGCGGGAGAACCCGCACATCAGGTTCGTCAACCGCAAGCGGGGCTACGTGCGCAACGTCGTCACGCCCACCGAGTGGACGGCCGACTACCGCGTCGTGGACCGCGTGAGCGAGCCGGGCTCACCCATCCGCGACCGGGCGCGGTTCGTGATCGAGGACGGTGTGGCGGGCGTGCGCGCCGAGGGGTGACGACGACGGGGGCGTGGACACGACCACGCCCCCGTCCGCCGACGTCAGCGGGGCCCGCGCCAGATACCTGTCAGATCCACGTCGACGTCGAACGGAGCGGACACTTGGAGGCGCCCTCGATGAACCGTGGGCCGGGCGTATCCACCGGTGGGAGCGAGTTCGTGAGTGAACACCACGGCTTCGTTCCCGTCCTGCTGAACCAGCCAGAAGTGCGGTATGCCCGCTTCGGCATAGATCTCGGGTTTGCGTTGACGGTCGCGGAGCTCCGACTCGGGGGAGACGACCTCGACTGCGAGCAGCACCGCCTCTGGAGGAAGCCATGTTCCGTCCAGGTCGCCGATCGCCTGGGCCTGCACGACGAGCAGATCCGGTTCGGGGCGCTGCCGCTTACCGATCCGGACGGTCATCTCTCGGCAGACCACCAGGTGTTCAGGTGCTTGTCCGTGCAGTGTCCGGTCCAGGAGCGACAGCACGAAGGTGTGGAAGAACTTCTGAGGGGCCACCAGTACCAGGCTTCCGTCGATGAGCTCGGTGTGCGGCGGAAGATCCGGGATGCTGTCCAGGTCGTCGGCGGTGAAACCCTCCGGAGGCGGGGTCAGCGGCTCGTACCGGGATTCGGTGGAGGGCTGGCGTTCGGCCACAGGGGAAACGGGCATGTCGCTGCCTCCGGTCGTCGGATCGTTCTCGTCACCCACGGTAGCCACATCCTTCGAACGGCGACGGCGTTTCGGGGAATCTCCTACCCCTGGTCGTCGGGGCTGATCCACAGTGCCTCGGCGGCCACCAGGCCCAGGGCCTGGGAACGCTCGGGAGCGCCCTCGTCGGGACCCACGGTGATCTGCATCGACCCGGCGTAGGGGCGGCGCTCGGACACCTCCACGCGCATCCCGATGCCGATCTCGATGTCGGCCAGGTAGCGCAGCAGGTCGGGGTCGGTGTCGTTGACGCGCACGATCACGCCGCTGACGCCCTTCTCCGCCTCCGACAGCAGCAGGCTCTCGCGCTCCACGATGTGGCCGTCGCGGGTGGGGATGGGGTCGCCGTGCGGGTCGACCACGGGGTCGCCCAGGTGGTGGGCGATGCGGTCGACGAACTTGTCCGAGACCACGTGTTCGAGGATCTCGGCCTCGTCGTGCACCTCGTCCCAGGAGTAGCCCAGCTCGGCGACCAGGTAGGTCTCCAGCAGGCGGTGGCGGCGCAGCACCGACAGGGCCGCCTTGGTCCCGGGCTCGGTGAGGTTGACCGCGCCGTAGCGCCGGTGCTCCACCAGGCCCAGTTCGCTGAGTTTGCGCAGCATGCCCGACACCGAGGAATTGGACACCGACAGGCGCTCGGCCATACGGGAGATGGTCACCGGCCCGGTGCCGCGTTCCTGGAGGTCGTAGATGACCTTCACGTAGTCCTCAACCGACGTGGACGGTCGTGTCGGTGCGTTGTCCATGACCACAACCGTATCGCGGACGACTCATCGGCCACCATGTGCTCACCAGCCCTGTGGACAACCCGAGCCGGCCGGAAGGGTACCCGGGCGTGGCCTGGGAGAACGGGGTTTGGTCGAATCGGAGCGTGGAACAGTACAGCACGCCCTCCTCCCCCCGACCCCCGGACCGCCTGAAGCGCTGGCGGTCCGCGACCGAGCTGCCGCTGGTGTTCGCGGCCCTGGTGTTCATCGGCGCCTACGTCTGGCCCGCCGTCGACCCCGACCTGCCCCCGTACTGGCAGGAGCTGTGCGGGGTGCTCATCGCGGTCGTGTGGGCCGTCTTCGCCGCCGACTACGCCGTACGTCTGTACCTGTCACCGGACCGGTGGACCTTCGTACGACAGAACCTGCTGGACCTGCTGATCGTGGTGCTGCCGGTGCTGCGCCCCCTGCACCTGGTCCGGCTCCTGACCGTCGTGTCCCTGCTGCACCGGCACATGTCGGTGTCCCTGCGCGGGCACGTACTGCTGTACACCGCGGGCATCACCGTCGTCATGCTCGTCATGGCCTCGGTGAGCGTCCTGCGCGCGGAGCAGGGTGCCCCGGACGCCAACATCACCACACTCGCCGACGCGTTCTGGTGGTCGCTGGTGACGGTGTCCACCGTCGGCTACGGGGACCTGTACCCGGTCACCGGCACGGGCCGCCTGATCGCCGCCTTCCTCTTCGTCATGGGCATCGGTCTGCTCGGCGTCATCACCGGAACGCTGTCCACGTGGCTGGTCCAGCGCGTGGATGACAGCAAGGAGACGCGCGAGCGGACCCTTGACGAGGACACCGCGCGGCAGCTGCGTGAACTCACCGAACAGGTCCGCGGGCTGAGAGCCGAGCTGGGGCGCGCCGCCGCGTCGGCCGAGCCGGCGCCGTCGGAGAGCGGGCGGCCCGAACCGTGAGCGACCGGCGTGCCAGGGTCCGGCGCGTCGCGCGGTGCCCGTCCGCTCCGCCGGAGAGGAGGGAGCATCTCCTCCCGGCGAGGGCGCTCACTCGCGCAGGGGTCCTGTGGACGACCTCAGGCGCGGCACCCCCGGGCGTCCGCGCCCGGCGCGGGACGGCCGCGCGAGAGGACGCGGGTCCCCGCCGCGCCGATCTCGCGCACCTGCACCGAACCGCAGGCGCAGCGCACCCACACGGTGAGCCCGCGGCCGGTGGTGTGCCGGGACACGACCTGAAAGGGCTGGTCGTCGGGCCATCCGCAGTGCGGGCAGACAGTGGTCATCGTGCACCTCCTCCTCGGTTCCGCCACCAGCTTCGCCCCTCGGGACCGTTAACGTCCAGGTTGATTCTGTGCAGAAAACCGTGAAGAATCACCTTCATGATCGACCTTCGGCGCCTGCGCATCCTGCGGGCCGTGGCCCACTACGGCACGGTCACCGCGGCCGCGGAGGCGCTGCACTTCACCCCTTCGGCCGCCTCCCAGCAGATCCGCCAGCTGGGACGGGAACTGGGCGTCGCCCTCCTGGAGCCGAACGGCCGGGGCGTGCTGCTCACCCCGGCCGCGCGCAGCCTGCTGGGGCACGCCGACGCCATCCAGGCGCGGTGGGAGCAGGCCGAGACCGAGATGTTCGGACTGGACACCGAGCCCTCCGGAACACTGCGGGTGGCGGCCTTCCCCACCGCGCTGTCGTGCCTGCTCGTGCCGATGGCCGCCGCCCTGCGTGCCGACCACCCGCGGCTGGACGTGCGACTCCTGGAGGCCGAGCCCGGCGAGTGCGTGGACCTGCTCTTCCGGGGCGACATCGACCTGACCGTCATCGAGGTCGCGCCGGACGCCCCGTCGCCCACCGACACCCGTTTCGACCAGGCGCCGCTGCTGGACGACGTCCTCGACCTGGTGGTGCCGGACGACCACCGCCTCGCCGGGCGCGCGAGCGTGCCTCTGGAGGAGGTCGCCACCGAGCCCTGGGTGCTGTCGCCGCCGGACACGACCTGCCGTGCGCACGCCGTGGTGGCGTGCGGTGCGGCGGGCTTCACGCCCCACGGGCCGCACCAGGCGCGGTCGTGGAGTTCGGTGACCAACCTGGTCGCGCACGGTCTGGGGGTGGCCCTGGTGCCCCGCCTGGCCGACGTCTCCCCCGCCCTGCCGGTCACCCGGGTGCGCGTGGAGGGCACCCACGCGCCGGTGCGCAAGCTGGTGACCTGTACCCGCAGGGGTTCGCGCGAGCGCCCCTCGGTGGCGGCGGCCGTACGGGCACTGGAGAGGATCGCACCCGAGGCCACCGCCTGAGCCCGCGGTGGTCGTTCTCACCCGGCAGCGGCCCGCGACCACCGGCGGCTCGGCGGAATCCGCCCTCACCGCGCTGCGCGAGTGCGCCCCAGACCGTGGGCTCTTCGACGGGAACGAGGAGGAGTACGCGCGCCGTCACCGTGTCCCCCTGTTCCTGCTGTTGGCGGGACGGCTCGGGTGGGGGCCATCACCCCGGGCGGCGCGCGACCACCGAGAAGTTCAGCGGGATCCTGGGGGCGCCCTCGGGCAGCCGCCACCCCTCCGGGCACTCCACCAGGCCGGGAAAGGCGGGCCAGTCCATGAACGGGTGCTCCCCGAGCGCCTCGACGACCAGCCCGGCCTCCAGCAGCGCGCCCGTCACCTCGGCCAGGTCGTGGCGCCACTCGTGGTTGACGGTCCGGGTGATGGAGTCCGTGGGCCCGTCGGTGTAGGTGGCCCCGTCGTCGTATACGTTGGCGCCCCCGCCGCTGAGGTAGTCGCCGCTCACCTGCCAGGGATCGAAGTCCATGGCGCCCAGGATCGGGTGGTCGTCGCGGATCGCGAACACCCCGCCCGGTTCCAGCAGGTCGTGGATCGACCGGGCCCACGAGCGCAGTTCGGGGAGCCACACGATCGTCCCGGCACTGGTCACGACCACCTCGAACGTGCGGTCGACGGCGTGCGAGGCCTGACGCGCGTCGCCCTCGACCCAGGTGACGTCCGCGCCGACGGCGTCGGCGATGCGCCGGGCGTGGGCCAGCGAGTTCGGCGACAGGTCCAGTCCGTGGACGTCCACGGCGCCCAGCTGGGCCCAGCAGACGGTGTCGGTGCCGATGTGGCACTGCAGGTGCAGCAGCGACCTCCCCGCCACCGTGCCGCCCTCCAGATGGGGCGCGAGCACCGCGAGGTCGTTGCGCACGACCGGGGAGAGGCGCGAGGGGTCCGCGATCAGCCCGTCGACGTCGTACATCGCCGACCGAGCGTGGACGTCGGCGCGCTGGTCCCAGTTCGCGCGGTTCTGGGCGATCGCCCTGTCGTACTCGCTCACCTGTCTGCCCCGCTCCGTGTGTGCGGGAAGTGGTGCGCGTGGGCGGGCGGTGCCGCCCGCACCGGCGTCCCGCGCGCCGAGGTGCGGCGTCCCCCGGCCGCCGGACGCGCCGCCCGATGCTACAGCTCCGTCCGCCCGCCCCGCCGGGATTTTCCGGGCGCGCACCGGCCCGGAGGCGCTCGCCTCCGGGAGGCGCGCTCCGGCCCCGGGCGTCAGCCCCTCAGCACCTCGGTCAGGCTCGTCAGGCTGTCCCCGCCGCGCCCGGCCGCGACCCCCCTGCGCATCACGTCCAACACGGCGGCGGGCAGGGAGCCGTCCACGCCGGAGGCCTCCACCGTGTGCAGCACGTGCTCCATGCTGGCCGCGCCCATGGTCAGGCGGTCCACGTCGCCCCCGTGCTCGCCCGCGTCGACGCGCGGCGCGTAGAACTCCAGGAAGTACCGGAAGTCCATGGTCTTCAGTGCGATGGGAAGGAACTCCCGCGCCGAGACGCCGTTGGCCGAGGCCGTGGCCTGGGCGTGCACGTAACCGACCAAGCCCGTCCAGAACATGTCCATGCCCAGCTGGTAGAACAGCGCGGCCAGGCCGGGGTCCTCCCCCAGGTACTCGATGCCCGTCAGTACCTCCAGGGCGGCCCGGTGGGCCTCGACGGCTTCCTCGGGGCCGCTGTAGTAGGTCATGGCGTCCGTGCCGCCGATGCCGGGCGGCGGGACCTGGACCCCGCCGGTGACCTGCTCGGCTCCGCGATCGGCGGTCCAGCGCGCCGCCTCGCGGACGCGGTCGGGGGTGTCGGAGCTGAGGTTGACCAGGGTGCGCCCGGCCAGCGCCGACGGGTCGGCGGCGCCGAGGATGTCGTACATCGCGGCGTAGTCGGTCAGGCTCAGCACCACGAGCCGGTTCGCCCTCAGCGCCGCCTCCGCGCTCTCCGCCCGCACGGCGCCCCGTGCCACCAGCTCGTCGGCCCGGTGGGCGGTGCGGTTCCACACCGTCACCGCGTAGCCGCTGTCCAGGTAGGCGTCGGCCATGGCCCGGCCCATGGGGCCCAGGCCGATCACGGTCACCGATCCGGTGCTCATCATGCCCTCCACTTTTCTAAAACGAACGTTCTACTCAGTCCCAGGGACAGTAGCACAGCCCTAGATCGAACGTTCTATTCACTAGACTGGGCGCATGAGGACCCAGCACGAGATCGGTACGAGGGAGCGGATCGTCCGGGCGACCTCCCGCCTGATGCAGAGGCAGGGTTACGGCGCCACGGGCCTCAAGGAGATCTCCCGTGAGGCCGAGGCGACCCTGGGCTCGGTCTACCACTTCTTCCCCGGAGGCAAGCGGGAGCTGGCGGTCGAGGCCGTCCGCCACGGGGACGAGGAGTTCGCCTTGGCCCTACGTGAGGTGTTCGCGCGCGTGGACGACCCGGCCGAGGCGATCGTCGCCTGCACCCGGGACCTGGCCGCGGGGCTGCGCGCCTCCGGCTGGCTCGACGGCTGCCCCATCACCACCGTGGCCCTGGAGAGCGCCGGGCTCGACCCCGACATCCAGGAGGCCGCCGCGCGGGCCTTCGAGAACTGGCGCGGCCTGGTCCGCGGCAAGCTGCTGCGCTCCGGGTTCGGGGAGGAGGACGCCCACGAGCTGGCACATACGGTGGTCGCCGCCCTGGAGGGGGCCGAGATGTCCGCGCAGGTCTCCCGGAGCGAGGCCCCGCTGGAGATCGCCGGAAGGCACCTGGCCCGGCTGGTCGACTCCTACCGCTGAAGGGTGGTGGTCCCCGGCCGCCGACCTACCGAGCGCGTGTCCCACACCGAGCGCCCGGCGGTCAGGCCGCGGGCGTGCCCTGGTGGTAGTACATCCGCCACGCGCCGTCCGCGTTCCGGCGCCACAGGGAGCTGCGCAGGGCCCGCGCCCCGTCGGCCTCGGTGGCGTAGGTCAGGTGCACCAGGTCGGGAGCGAGCAGCCGCCCCACCATGTCGGTGACCCGCACCCGGCGCCGCCCCGTCCCGGCCGTGTCCGGGCCGTCCATGGCAGGCAGCTCGGCCAGCATCGTCTCCCGGTTCCAGCGTCTGCCCGACCTGCCCACCTCGGTGAACTCGGGGTCCAGCAGCTCCCCGGCGAGCCTGCGCGAGGCGCGCACGTGGGGCTCCAGCAGCCGCAGCTCCCCCTCGATCACCCGCTGGACCGCCTCGCCCGCCCCGCCCTCGGCTCCGTACATGCCGTATCTCCCCGTTCAGAAACCACCGGTGAACGTGCACTCACTGTCAACACATGAACACTTCTGCATACCGCGGTGGCTCACTGATCGTGGTGATTCCGTCCCCGCCGGGCTGTGCGCGCGTCCCCTCACTCGCGGCCCGGAGGGACGGTACCGGGTCTCACACTGCCGCGTCGTGCCGCGCGGCCTCGCCCGTCAGCCCCAGGGAGGGGGCGTAGGCCTGGTAGACGGTGACCGTGGTGTCGGTGTGCAGCGCGCGGATCTGGTGCTTGGGGACGTCCATGGGGCTCAGCGTGCTGCCCCGGGACCGTGCGCGGCAAGCGGTTTTCGGCCCCGCCGGGGCCGGGCGGGTCAGCGCGTGCGGGCGGGCACGTCGGCCTTGAGCAGCATCTCCTCGTACTCCTCCTCGGGGTCGGAGTCCAGCACGACCGCCCCGCCCGCGCCGATGGTCAGCTCGCCGCCGCTGAGCACGGCGGTGCGGATGACAATGCTGAGGTCGGCCGCGCCGGAGGAGGACACGTAGCCCAGCGCGCCGGAGTAGATCCCGCGCGCGGAGGTCTCCAGGCGGTCGAGGATGCGCATGGTGCGCTCCTTGGGGGCGCCGGTCATCGACCCTCCGGGGAAGCAGGCGCGGACCGCGTCCACGGCCGACACCCGCGGGCGCAGCGCTCCCCGCACGGTGGAGACCAGCTGGTGCACGGTGGCGTAGGACTCGGTGTACATGAACGCGGGCACCTCGACGCTGCCGACCTCGCACACCCGTCCCAGGTCGTTGCGGAGCAGGTCGACGATCATGAGGTTCTCGGCGCGGGTCTTGGCGCCGGTGCGCAGTTCCCGGGCCGCGCGCGCGTCGGCTTCCGGGTCGGTGTGGCGCGGCGCGGTGCCCTTGATGGGGCGGCTCTCGGCCGTGCGGTCGCCGTCCACGCGCAGGAAGCGCTCCGGCGAGGCGCTGAGCACGCTCGTGGACCCCAGGCGCAGCAGGGCGGCGTAGGGCGCGGGGCTGGCGGCGCGCAGGCGGCGGTAGGAGTCCAGGTCTCCTCCGCCGTGGGGCAGGCGGACCCGGTTGGTCAGGCAGATCTCGTAGCTCTCCCCGGCCGTGAGCTCGGCCAGGCACTCCTTGACGTCGGAGACGTAGTCCCCGCGCGGGCGCTCCAGCAGGCGGGCCAGGTCGGCGGACGGGGCGGCGGGGGCGGGCGCGGGCAGCGGCGGCAGGTCGGTGAGGGCGGCCAGGGTCGCGTCGAGCCAGGCGTCGCCGTCGGGGAGGTCGTCGGCGCACACCGCGTAGGTGCGGTCCCCGTGGTGGTCGACGGCCACGAACCGGTCGCAGCGCAGCCACACGGCGTCGGGTTCGGGCGAGGTGTGGGCGCTGTCGCCGCCGCAGTCGGCCTTGAGCTCGTAGCCCAGGTAGCCGACGTACCCTCCGGCGAAGTCGAAGGGCAGTCCGGAGGGCGAGGGGCGGGGGACGCGGCGGTCGAGGGCGTCGAAGACGCTGCCGGGCTCGTGGTGCTCGGTGCCGTCCGCGCCGCGCACGGTGACGGGTCCGCCGACGCGGTAGGTGAGCACCTCGCCGGTGGCGGCGCCGAGGAAGGAGAAGCGCGCGGGCCCCTCCGGACGGGAGCTGTCCAGCCAGAACGCGTACTCGGCGTCCCCGTACAGGCGGGCGAAGGCGGCCTCGGTGTCCACGGCCAGGGGGAGTTCGCGCGTGCGGACGGTCGGGGCGACCGTGGCCGCGGGGGCAGGGATGGGTCCGGGGCGTTCTCCGGGGGCCGTCGTCGGGGCCCGCCCGACCGGTGCCTTCCCTACCGGGGCCTCTCCGGCTGGGGCGGCCGCGTCCCGGCCCGGGGAGGGGGCCGGGGGCGCGGCCCGGAGGGTGGCGTGCGGGCGGGCCAGGTCCAGGAAGTTCGCGACCAGCTCCGCGCCGTGCTCGCTGGCCACCGACTCGGGGTGGAACTGCACGCCCCAGCGGGGCAGCGTGCGGTGCTCCAGGCCCATGACCACGCCGTCCTCGGCCCAGGCGGTGGCCGTCAGCGCCTCGGGCAGGGGCTCGGGAACGGCCAGGGAGTGGTAGCGCACGGCGGTGAGGTCCTGGGGCAGGCCCGCGAACAGGCCCGCGCCGGTGTGCCGGATCCGCGACAGGTGGCCGTGGCGGGGCTGGGGGGCCGAGACCACGTCCGCCCCGGCCAGGTGGGCGATGGCCTGGTGTCCCAGGCACACCCCCAGGACGGGCAGCCGGGTGTGGGCCAGGAGTTCGGGGACGCGGCCCAGGTCGCGGGGGTGCTGGGGGCGGCCCGGGCCCGGTGAGACGACCACGGCGTCCACGTCCGCCGGGTCGAGCCGGTCCCAGCGGGGGTCGTCGTGGGTGAGCACCGCGGGGATCCGGCCGAGGACGCGCGCCAGGAGCTGAAAGAGGTTGTAGGTGTAGGAGTCGTGGTTGTCCACGAGGAGGACGCGCATAACCACCCTTTTCGTCCGGATCGCGACAATCCAGGTTACGGCGATCCGGACGGAGCGGTTGTCCACAGGCGTGAAGAACCACTGGAGAAGGGCCCCCGACACGGGTACACAAGAAAGGGGAAGAGCGGTTCTTCCAGGAGTGGGGAGCAGACGATGACCTACGTCATGGCCGCGGTCGTCATCATGATCATGGTGGCGCTGGGCGTCTTCTTCGTCGTCACGGTGGCGTCCGTGGCGGGCGCGGCCCGGGCCGACCTCGCCCGCCCGGGACGGCGCCGGGCCCCCGCCGCGCCCGCGCCGCAGGCGGTGGACGCGGCGGAGGAGGAGCTGCGGCTCAGATACGCGCGCGGCCAGATCGACCGCGAGGAGTTCCTCCAGCGCAAGATCGACCTGGAGCGCTGAGCCCTCAGCCCCGCATCTCCTCCAGGGTCTTGCCGCGGGTCTCCTTGACGAACCTCCACACGAAGAAGAACGACACCAGCGCGAAGAACGCGTACATCAGGTACGTGCCGCTCAGACTCCAGTCACGCAGGCTCGGGAAGCTCACGGTGATGAGCCAGTTGGTGAGCCACTGGGTCGCGGTGGCCACGCCCATCGCCGCAGCGCGGATGCGCAGCGGGAACATCTCCCCCAGCAGCACCCACACGACCACGCCCCACGACAGAGCGAAGAAGAGCACGAACAGGCTGGCCGCGGCGAGTGCCACCGCGCCCCAACCGAACGACAGCGTCACCTCCTCGCCCTGCACCACCGCGTGGCTGAAGGCGTAGGCGGCCAGCGCCAGCGCCACCGTCATCCCGGCCGATCCCACCAGCAGCAGCGGCTTGCGGCCGACCCGGTCCACCAGCAGGATCGCCACGAACGTACCCACGATGTTCACGATGGAGGTGAACAGGCTCAGCAGCAGCGAGGCCGACTCGTCCACGCCCACCGACTGCCACAGCGAACTGGAGTAGTAGAAGATGACGTTGATGCCGACGAGCTGCTGGAACGCCGAGACGGCCATACCGATCCACACGATGGGCAGCAGACCGTAGCGGCCGGTCAGGTCGCTCAGCCTGGTCCGGACCTCCGAGCCCAGCGCCTCGCGGATCTCCCCGATGCGCTTGTCCACCCGCGCGGTCCCGCCGCCCTCCACGTCGGCCAGGATCCGGCGGGCGCGGTCGGTCTGCCCCACGCGGACCAGGTAGCGGGGCGACTCGGGGATGAGCACGCTCAGCCCCAGGTAGACCAGGGCGGGCAGGACCTCGATGCCCAGCATCCACTGCCAGGCCTGGATCGGTCCCAGCATGCCGCTCGCGGTTCCGTCGGCGATCTGGGCGATGCCGTAGTTGACCAGCTGCGAGGCGGCGATGCCCAGCACGATGGCCAGCTGCTGCAACGACGCCAGGCGGCCGCGGTAGGCGGCGGGCGACACCTCGGCGATGTAGGTCGGCGCGATCACCGAGGCCAGGCCGATGGCGACACCGCCCAGGATCCGCCAGGCGGTCAGGTCCCACACGCCGGTGGGCAGGGCCGAGCCGATGGCGCTGATCGCGAACAGCACACCGGCGATCTGCATGGTGCGGATGCGCCCGACCCGGTCGGCCAGGGCCCCCGCGGCCGCGGCGCCCACCACGCAGCCCAGGAGCGCCGAGGCGACCGTGAAGCCGAGCGTGGCCGGTCCCACGCCGAACCGTTCCTGGATGGCCGGTACCGCCCCGTTGATGACGGCGCTGTCGTAGCCGAACAGGAAACCGCCCATCGCCGCGGCCGCGGCGATCATCGTCACGTGGACGATGTTGGCCTCTCCCTCCGGAACCGACTCGTCCCCGGCCTGTCTGGCTCCGCTCACGTCCCTCGTCCTTCCCCGTCGCACAGTGGTCCGTCCCCAGAGTGGACACGCCGGGGAGCCGAGGGTCACGGACAAAACGCCCATGGGCCAAAAGATGTCCATCGTTTGGCCCACGACGTGTATCGGTCACGCGGCGGCCGACCGCGTACGATCTGGACGGGTTCCCGACGGTGCCGCGAGGAAGGTGTGTCCTGTTGACCGTGCTCTTCGACCTGTTCGGCGTCCTGGCCCGCCACCAGTCCGAGGAGGGCAAGGACCGGCTGGTCCGGGTCGCGGGCGCGCCCGCCCCGGCCTTCTGGGACGCGTACTGGGCGCGGCGCCAGCCCTACGACCGCGCGGACGTGAGCGCCGCCGAGTACTGGCGCGGCGTGGGCGAGGACCTGGGTGCGCGCTTCGGCGGGGAGCGGATCGCCGAACTCGTCGAGGCCGACGTCGCCAGCTGGAGCGCCGTGGACGAGAGCATGGTCGCCCTGGTCGAGGAGCTCGCGGCCTCCGGCCGGCGGATCGGCCTGCTGTCCAACATCCCCGAGGAGCTGGCCGCCCACTACGAGGCGCGCCACCCCTGGCTCGACGATTTCCACGTGCGCGCCTTCTCCTGCCGCATCCGCCGCGCCAAGCCCGAACCGGGCGCCTACCGGTGGTGCCAGGAGGCCCTGGGGGTGGAGCCCGGACGGATCCTCTTCGTCGACGACCGTGCGGAGAACGTCCGGGCGGCGCAGGCGCTGGGCATGGGCGGCCACGTGTTCACCGCCGCCGACGGGTTCCGCGAGAGCCTCGCGCGCTGGGAGTCCGCCCCGCGGAGCTGAGCCCTGCCCGCCGCACCGCCTCTGAGGCCCAGGTCAGGCCCTGCCCCCCGACGGGGCGCCCTCTCCGGCGAGGGCGGACCGGAAGACGCCGAAGTTCCCGGTCATCCACAGGGCCGTCAGCTTGACCTTGGCGATGCGCCAACCGTCCGGGGTCCGGGTGAACCGGTTCGTGTAGTACCCGTAGACCGTCTGGTCGCTGTCTCCCAGGCTGTTGGGCAGGTGGTGGCTCGCCCGCACATAGGCCACACACGTGGCGTGGTCGTCCCCGTCGAAGGTGATCACGTGGTTCGTGGTCATGTGCTGCGTGGCCTTGAAGGACTCCATCCGTGGCGCGGTGCCCGCGACCCACTCGTCGGCCGTCACGCGCATGACCGGTTGTCCGAAGCCCTCGCTGAAGTCGGCCTCGACCTCGTCGGTGAAGCAGGAACGGAAAAGCTCCCAGTCACGGGAGTCGGTTCCGGTGGCATAGCGGGTCTGGACCTCGCTGATCTCGGCTCGGTCCAGGAGACGCCTGAGTTCGGTGTCGTGCGGCCGTGCTTCGTGTGGCCGTGCTTCGTGTGGCTGTGTCATCGGACGTTCCTTTCCTGGGCCGCGACGACGTCAACGGCGGCGGGATTCGTGAATGCTCGAACGCAGGGCGCCGGAAGGGTTCTCAGGCAGCGCGAGGTGTCCTCAGCGGAAAGGCCACTCCGGTGAGTTCCTCGGAGGCCTCCCACAGTCGGCGTGCGGCGTCGGCGTCACGCGCCTTCGCCGTGCGCCGGACCAGCTTCGGCGCGCCTCGGAGCCCCATGAGGCGACGCGGACCGGCGTAGCTGTCACCGGCGACGTCCGCCGTTGCGGCGTAGATCGTCGGCAGGGCGCCGTGTTCCGCGCTCTGCGTGACCAGGCCGATCAGCGCCTGGCTCGCCCGCAGCCACGGTTTCCGCCCCTCGGGCCGCATCAGGTTCGTGGCCGAGATTCCGGGATGCGCGGCTGTCGAGATCACCGGGGAACCGGCCTCGTCGAGGCGCCGTTGGAGTTCGGAGGCGAACAGGAGGTTGGCGAGTTTGGACTGCCCGTAGGCCGGATACTCCCGATAGGGCTTGCGCTCCCAGTTGAGGTCGGCGAAGTCGATCGAGCCGATCAGGTGCGCGAGCGAGGCCACCGTGACGACTCTCTCCCGAATCCGCGGCAGGAGCAGGTTCGTGAGTGCGAAGTGGCCGAGGTGGTTGGTCCCGAACTGCAACTCGAAACCGTCGGCGGTGCGGGACATCGGCGGGAGCGACAGACCGGCGTTGTTGACGAGCAGGTCAACGGGTTCGGTGAGCTGCCGCGCGAACGCCCGGACCGAGGACAGGTCGGCGAGGTCGAGCCCACGGACCTCGACGTCCCCGGTCATCGTCGCGGCGGCGGCGCGGCCCTTGTCGGGGTCGCGGACGGCGAGCAGGACCCGCGCACCCCGTTCGGCGAGGACGCGAGCGGTCACGCGTCCGATACCGCTGTTCGCGCCGGTGACGACGACGGTGCGACCGGCCATGGAAGGGACGTCTGCAAGGGAGAACGCTGTCATGGCCCCGAATGTAGTCACTGCAAACAATGATGTCAATGCAAACATTGCGTGTTAGGATGGCGGACGTGACCGAACCCGCCGGGCAGCGCCCCTACCACCACGGCAACCTCCGCAGCGCGATCCTCGGCACGGCCGAGCGCCAGTTGCGCGAGCACGGAGCGGACCAGCTCTCCCTGCGGGACCTGGCCAGGGAGATCGGCGTGAGCCACGCCGCGCCGCGGCGGCATTTCGCCGACCGTCAGGCGCTTCTCGACGCACTGGCCGAGGCGGGCTTCGTCCAGTTGGGCAGCGCGCTGCGCACCGCGCTGGCGGAGGCGGGAGACGCGTTCGACGTGCGGGTGCACAAAACCGTGCTGGCCTTCGCCCGTTTCGCCACCGAGAACGCCGCGCTGCTCGAACTGATGCACTCCGGCAAACACCGGCCGGGAGCCACCCGGATCGCCGAGGCGGCCGAGGCGGCCTTCGGCCAGGTGAGCGGACTGATCGAGGAGGGGCAGGAGAACGGCGCGCTCGAACACGGTGACCCCGAGCGCATCGGGATCATCCTGTACGCGACCGTGCAGGGCATCGCGACGATGGTCAACGGCGACATGATCGACGCGGAGAGGCTCGACGGGCTGGTCGAGACCGCGGTCGAGCAGTTCCTGCGGGGCGCCAGCCCGCGCAGCCGGTAGTTCCCCGCGCGCCAGGCCGCCGCGGGCCAGACCGCCGCGGGCGCGCGGGCGGGCCGCGAGCCCTCTATCGTTGCTGCGCATGACAGCCCACGAGACGGACATCACAGAGGACCTGGTCCGGGATCTGCTGCGCGACCAGTACCCCGACCTGGCGGACCTCCCCCTGGAACTCGGAGCACTCGGCTGGGACAACCAGGTGTGGCGGCTCGGCGACGACCTCGCCGTCCGGTTGCCCTGGGCGACGCGGTCCGCGGACGCGCTGCTGCGCAAGGAGCACACCTGGCTGCCCGCCCTCGCCCCGCTCCTTCCGCTGCCGGTCCCCGTCCCGCAGCGCCTTGGAGAGCCCTCCGAGCGGTTCCCGCGGCCCTGGCTCGTCACCACCTGGGTACCGGGTGAACCCGCCGATCGCGCCCCCGCGACGCGCGCCGCGGAGGCCGCCGCCACCCTGGCCGCCTTCCTGACGGCCCTGCACCGCCCCGCCCCCGACGGCGCGCCAGCGGGTCGGGACCGCGGGAACCCGTTGGCCGATACCGCCGAGGGCTTCACCCGGTCGCTCGCCTCGGCCGCCGAATTGGGTCTGGTCCGCGACCCGGACGCCGTCCGCGCGGTCTGGGAGGACGCCGTCGCCGCGCCCGAGTGGGCGGGGCCGAGAGTGTGGCTCCACGGCGACCTGCACCCGGCCAACATCCTGACCGCGGACGGCGACTTCTCAGGCGTGATCGACTTCGGCGACCTCTTCGCCGGGGACCCGGCCTGCGACCTCGCAGCCGCGTGGATCCTGCTGCCGGACAGCGCCGCCGACCTCCTCCACGAGGCCTACCGGCCGAGCCCGGACGCCGCGACCCTGCGCCGCGCCCGCGGCTGGGCGGTGCTGCGCGCCCTCACCGGCATCCACATCGGAGACGCCGGTGCGCACGGCCGCCCCGGAGGCAAGGCCACCTGGGGCCCGCCCGCCCACGCCTCGTTGCGCCGCCTCACCGCGTCGGTCCACCGGTGACCAGGCATCCCGCCGAGAACCGCTGAGAGCCCGGAGCACCCGGTCACCGGTTCCCGCCGCCCCAGACCCACGCGCGGCGACCCCAGGCGACGAAGAGCGAGAGGGCGAGGAGCACGGCGTTGAACGCCACGTCCGTCTCACCCCGCCAGAGGTGGAAGACGATGGCTGACGCCTGGAGCGCCGCGCAGCCGAGGGCGGCGAGGACGGTCAGGCCCGGCTTCACCCGGGTGAGCGCGGGCAGCAGCAGGCCGAGCCCGCCCAGCACGTCCAGCCCGGACGTGACGTGGAGCAGTGCCGCAGGCGTCTCCCCGACCCAGGGGAAGACCTCGGCGAGCCGCGTCGCGGGTGTGACCAGTTTCCAGACGCCTCCGCCGACGAAGACCAGCGCCAGCAGCCACTGGGCGGCCCAGAGCCCGATGTGGAGTCCCCGGCGGAAGGAGGGGGCGGTGCGGTCGCCCCGCGGGTCCGTGGTCGTCATGGCTTCTCCTGTTTCGGATGGGGGCGCTGGCGACGCAGACCCCGATGTACTGACCTTCGGATGTCATTATCTAACAGCATGGCTCAGTACTGAACAAGTCGTTCAGAAGTTGTCGGGGTGTGTGATAGCTCGGCTAGGATCGGTGGCCATGGGAGCCAAGGAGCCGGACGGCGTGGACCCGAGAGTCCTGCGGACCCGTCGCGACGTCGTCGACGCCGCCACGGAACTCTTCGTGACCGAGGGGTGGAGCGCCGTCACCCATGCCGAGGTCGCGCGCAGGGCGGGCTACTCCAAGGCGACCGTCTACGCGCACTGGCCGACCCGCCTGGACCTGATGCGGGCGTCGATCGGGAAGATCTGCGACGAGGCCGACCACCCCGAACCCAGCGGTGACCTGCGCGCCGACCTGGTACGGGCGCTGGACGACTTCGCCGACGACCTGGCCAGCGGGCACCTGGACAGGGTCCTGGGCGGGCTTCTCGAACGCGCGGGGAGCGATCCGGCCGTGGACGAGCTGCGTCGGCGGCTCTACGAGTCGGGGACGCGGTCGCTGGAGGCGGTCCTGCGCTCCCACCTGCCGCCGAGGGACGTCGACGCCTCCCTGGCGCTGCTCGTGGGGGGCGTGCTCGCCCGTGGGGCCTTCCAGGCCCGACCGGCGACGAAGGAGTTCGTCGAGGACCTCGTCGACCGGGTCCTGGCCTCGGTGGGGCACGACCAAGCGGGCTGACCAGCCGGTGCGGCCGAGCCGGGCCGACGGCGGCCGTACCTCACCGGACCGGCGTCCCGCCCGTCACTGACACGCCGTACCCGCCGCCTGCGCCGCCGGAGAGGCCGGGAACAAACAACCGCCCCGCACAAGACTTCCGCCGTGTTTTTGGCTGGTTCGGCGGCTGTGCCGCCCGCGTCCGGGGCCCCAGGATCGTCCCCGTGACCACATTCCTTCCCCTGGCCGAGAAGGCCCTTCGCCGCGAGACGCCCACCCGCGCCGAACTCCTCGGGGTTCTGAGCAGCTCCGACGACGACCTGATGGACCTGGTCGCCGCGGCCTTCCGCGTCCGGCAGCGCTACTTCGAGCGCCGCGTCAAGCTCAACTACCTCGTGAACATCAAGAGCGGTCTGTGCCCGGAGGACTGCTCCTACTGCTCCCAGCGCCTGGGCTCCGACGCCGAGATCGTCAGGTACACCTGGCTCAAGCCCGACCAGACCCGCGAGGCCGTCTCCCACGGGGTGGAGGCGGGCGCCACCCGGGTCTGCCTGGTGGCCAGCGGGCGCGGCCCCACCGACCGCGACGTGGAGCGCCTGGCCCCCGCCATCGAGGGCATCAAGACCGAGCACCCCGGCGTGGAGGTGTGCGCCTGCCTGGGCCTGCTCTCCGAGGGCCAGGCCGACCGGCTGCGCCAGGCCGGGGCCGACGCCTACAACCACAACCTCAACACCTCGGAGAAGCGCTACGCCGACGTCTGCACCACCCACGAGTTCGCCGACCGGGTGGACACCGTGACCAGGGCCAAGCACGCGGGGCTCTCCCCCTGCTCGGGACTGATCGCGGGGATGCGGGAGAGCGACGACGACCTGGTGGACGCCCTGTTCGCGCTGCGCGAGCTGGAACCGGACTCGGTACCGGTCAACTTCCTCATGCCCTTCGAGGGCACCCCGCTGGAGGGCACCTGGGAGCTGACCCCGCAGCGGTGCCTGCGCATCCTGGCCGCCGCCCGCTTCGTCTTCCCCGACGTGGAGGTGCGCCTGGCGGGCGGACGCGAGATCCACCTGCGCTCCCTCCAGCCGCTGGCGCTGCACATCGCCAACTCGGTGTTCCTGGGCGACTACCTCACCAGCGAGGGGCAGGCGGGCCGGGCCGACCTGGAGATGATCGAGGACGCCGGTTTCACCGTGCAGGGCGCGGGCGAGCCCACCCTGCCCAGGGAGCGCCACGACCTGCTCAGGCCGCGCCAGCGGGGCGCCGGAACCGCTCTTCCGCCCAACGCCTGACACCGGCGCGGCCCGGGGGCGCGGCGCGCTCCGTCCCCGGCGCGCCGCGCGGGCCCGCCCCGCTCAGGGGCGCGGGACGGGCTGCTCGCCGTTCCAGATGGGGATCTGCTGGTAGTTCTGGGCCGCCTCGACGGCCAGCGCGTCCTCCTGCCGGTCGCGCACGCACTTGGCCAGGGTGAACGTGGACGTGATCACGTAGAGCAGGCCCAGGCCGAGGAAGGCCCGGATCCACAGGTCGACGGGGAGGTAGATGATCCCCGCGCCGACTCCGACCGCCGCCGCGCCGAAGGACAGGGCGGACTGGAGGAAGAACTGCGGGGTGGACCGGGGCTGGGGGGTGTAGGTGTTCATGCGTCCATGCTGTCGGCTCCCCCGGCCACACGCCTGAGTACCGCTACTCAACTCCCCTCCGGATCCCGCCGGGAAGCGGACGGGGCTCTTCTCCCCGCCCCGGGGCGTGCCCCGACACGGTCGGCCGGTCCGGGCCGCTCCCGCCGCCGGAGGGGGTCAGACGGGGGCCATGGGACGGTCGGGGCGGAAGGGGGACAGGTCCACCCCGGGGTCCTCCCCCATGGCCAGCCGGGCCGCGACCAGGCCCTGGAAGGGGCCGAAGGTCAGCCCCTCGCTGCCCAGGCCGGTCGCCACCACCACGCCGGGCAGCCGCTCCACGGGTCCCAGCAGCTGCCGTCCGTCGTGCGTGCACGGCCGGAACCCCACCCGCGTCTCCACCACCGTGGCGTCCGCCAGTTCGGGCAGCACCTCGACCGCGGTGGAGAGGTTGTGCAGCAGACCCGACGCCGTCACCCGCCGGTCGAACCCGGCCTCCGGCTCCCACGTGCCGCCGGTGACCACCCGGTCGGGACCGAAGGCCGACACGAAGTACCCGCGTTCGCCGAACCGCACCACCGGCCAGGCGCGGGTGTCGCGCCCCGGCAGCGCGAAGTGCGTCACCTGCCCGCGCACCGGGTGCACGGGCAGGTCCACACCGACGGTGGCGAGCAGCCCGGCCGACCACGCGCCCGCGGCCACCACGACCACGGGCGCCTCCAGAGCCTCGCTCCCCACCCGCACACCGCTCACCCGGCGGCCGTCCCACAGCAGGCGCGACTCCCCCTTGAAGTAGCGCAGCCCCCGCTCCTCGGACGCGTTGAACAGGGCGGCCCGCGCCGCCGCCCCGTTCAGGCGGGCCATGCCCTCCACGAACACCCCGCCGTAGGTCTCGGGCAGCAGCGGGAACCGCTCGCGCGGTTCGCCCGGAGCCAGGCGCTCCACCGCGCCCATCGTCGCGAACTCCGGGCGCTCGGACAGGGTGCGCATCAGGTCGAACCCGGCGTCGTCGCCCTCCCGGTCCACGGACAGGCCCCCGACCACCTCGTAGCCGGTGGCCTGGCCGTCCTCGGCCAGCTCGGCCATCAGCCGCGGGTAGTGCTCGGCCGCGCGGGCCTTGAAGTCCCGCACCGGCGGCTCGTCCCACGGCAGCGGCCAGGGGAAGACCACCCCCAGCCCGGCGGCCGTGGCCTGCCCGGGGTGCGCGGTGTCCACCAGCGCGGTGGACACGCCCTTCCTGGCCAGGTGGAACGCAGCGCTCGTCCCCACGACTCCGCCGCCGACAATGATCACGTCCATGACCACCACCCTGCCCCCGCCCGCTCCGGCGAACAAGCCGAACGACCCGCGTGCCGCGTCCGGGAAACGGGTACGGGTGCGCGATAGGTTGTGCTCTTCCCAGATCCCGGTGCCGCACCCCTGGAGGACGTGTACGTGGACGGATACACCTACTACGGGGTCGCCCTGATGCGCCGCCCCGGCCCCCACCTGGCACGGGGCATCGTCACCCACGTCCCCCGCACGGAGGTGGACCCGGTACTGGCCGCGCGCCAGTACACGATCTACCAGGAGGCCGTCGCCTCGGCCGGGTGGCGGGTGTGCGAGGTCGAACCGGCGCCCGAGCACCCCGACGCGGTGTTCGTGGAGGACACCGTGGTGGTGTGCGAGGACCTGGCGGTCCTGACCCGTCCCGGCGCGCAGGAGCGCCGCGGCGAGGTGGAGGGGGTCGAGGCGGTGGCGCGCACGCTCGGTCTGCGGGTGGCGCGGATCGAGGCGCCCGGGACCCTGGACGGCGGTGACGTGCTGCAGGTGGGCTCGACGGTCTACGTGGGGGTGGGCGGGCGCACCGACGCCGAGGGCGCCGCCCAGCTCGAACAGCTGCTCAAGCCGCTGGGCCGGGAGGTCGTGCGCGTGGGTATGGGCGCGGCGCTGCACCTGAAGTCGGCGGTGACCGCGCTGCCCGACGGCACGCTCGTGGGCCTGCCCGAGCTGGTGGAGGCCGACGCGCTGCCCCCGGTGCGCCGGGCGACCGAGGAGCGGGGCGTGCACGTGCTGCCCCTGGGCGGGCGCGACGTGCTGGTCAGCGCCGCGGCGCACGAGACGATCCACCAGCTGAGCGCCGACCGGTGGCGGGTGCTGCCGGTGGACATCTCCGAGTTCGAGAAGCTGGAGGCGTGCGTGACCTGCCTGAGCGTCCTGATCCCCGACCGGGTCTGAGGGGTCGGCGCCGCGGGTCGGCGGAGGACGGCATGTCGTCCGGGAGGAGAAACCCCTCAGGAGCGGCGAAGCCGACACCGGGCTTCCGGGGCTGGCCGGATTTCGCCCTCCGCGGCTCGGCCGGTCGCGCCTCCGCCGTGGGCAGAACCGGAAACCGCGGCCTCCACCCGGTCGTTGGTCGGGGCGTCACCGACCGACACGATCTCCGGGAGCACGATGAGCGCCGTCCGACTGATCCGCAGCCAGACCCTGACCGACGCCGTGGACTACGCCTACGCCGCCACGGCCCAGGCGCCCGCGCGCGTGGTGTGGACCGCGGGCGCCTGCCCGCTCGACGGGGACGGCCGTACCGTCGCGGTCGGCGACTACGCGGGCCAGGCCGAGCAGGTCATGCGCAACCTGCGCACCGCCCTGAACGACGCGGGCGCCGACTTGGCCGATGTCGTCAAGACCACGGTCTACGTCGCCTCCAGCCGCCAGGAGGACCTGGTGGCGGCCTGGAACGTGGTGCGCGCGCACATGGGCGAGCACGACGCGCCCAGCACCCTGCTCGGGGTGGCCGTGCTCGGCTACGACGACCAACTGGTCGAGGTGGAGGCGGTCGCCGTGACCCGCTGAGGCGCCCCTCGCCGCATCCGGGCGTCCCGCACGACCGACCGGTGCCAGGAGTGGAGGACCGAAACCGTCCTCCACTCCTGGCACACTGCGCTCATGAGAGCGACCTCCGCGCGCCTGCTGCGCCTGCTGTCCCTGCTCCAGACCCGCAAGGACTGGCCGGGCGGCGAACTGGCCGACCGCCTGGAGGTGAGTCCGCGCACCGTCCGCCGCGACGTGGACCGCCTCCGCGAACTGGGCTACCCCATCCAGGCCACCATGGGCACCGGGGGCGGCTACCAGCTCGGCGCGGGCGCCGCCCTGCCGCCGCTGCTGCTGGACGACGACGAGGCCGTAGCGGTCGCGGTGGGGCTGCGCACCGCCGCCCAGGGCGGGGTGTCGGGGATCGAGGAGACCTCGGTGCGCGCCCTGGCCAAGCTGTTGCAGGTGCTGCCCTCGCGGCTGCGGCGCCGGGTGGACGCCCTGGGCGCCTTCACCGTTCCCATGCCCTCCGACGGGCCCACGGTCGACGCCGACGTTCTGGCGCTGGTGGCCGCCACCTGCCGGGACAGCGAACGGCTGCGCTTCGACTACGAGCGCCACGACGGCAGCGCCTCGCGCCGGGTGGTGGAGCCCCACCGGCTGGTCGCGCGCGGGCGGCGCTGGTACCTGGTGGCCTGGGACACCGAACGCGACGACTGGCGCACCTTCCGGGTGGACCGGATGCGCCCGCTCACGCCGACCGGTCCCCGGGTGCCCCCGCGCGACCCGCCCGAGCAGGGGGTCGCCGCCTACCTCCGGGAGCGCATCGACGTGCACATGTGGCCCGTGCAGGCGCGGATCAGGCTGTTGGTCCCGGCGCGGGAGGCCGAACGCACGGCGGCGGGCTTCGGGCGGATCGAACCGGTGGACGAGCACTCGTGCGTGCTGGTGTGCTCCGGGGACTCGCTGCTCCACATGGCCTGCTACCTGGGCATGCTCGACGTGGAGATGGAGGTGGAGGAGCCCGCCGAACTGCGCGAGCACATGTCGCGCCTCTCGGAGAGGTTCGGCCGCGCGGCGACCTCGGGCTGAGGGCCTCAGATCCGCCGTTGCACCTCGGTCAGGTCGATGTCGACGAGGTAGGGGAACTCGACCTTGAGCCGGTCGTGGTGGATGCCGGTGGGCACGTAACAGGGACCGGCCGGGTCCAGCTCGTACACGTACACCACGGGCCCGCTGTCGTTCTTCTCGATCCGCCAGAAGTGAGGAATACCCGCTTCCGCATACAGGAAGGGCTTGCGCTTCCGGTCCCGCTCCATGGACGCCTGCGACACCACTTCGACTACCAGCTTCACCGCCTCCGGCGGAAAGGCAGTCTGCTCCTCGTCCACGGCTGTGCTGTCGACAACCAGCATGTCTGGTTCGGGACGCTGGCGCGGTCCGAGCGTCACAGTCATCTCACGGCGCACACGATAGTGAGCCGGAACCGTGTGTCGTAGACCGATGGTGAGCAGGTCCAGTACGACGCTGTGGTACCCCTCCCGCGGCGCGGGGAGGACGATACTGCCGTCGATCATCTCGCTGTGCGGAGGAAGGGCCGTCAGCCTGTCCAGATCCTCGGCCTGAAAGCCTTCGACCGGAGGAATCAACCAGTCGGGCACTGGTGCGGAGGGCATGCCATCCTCGCTGTTCAACGGCTGTATCGACGCCTGGAAGCCTAGCCCTTCGAGCCCCCGTCCGGGCGGAGTTCGCCCGAACGCGCGCCAAAACCACTACTTTAGGGAGTCGTTTACTTCCGGAGAGTAGTGAAAGTAGTGGTGCAGGTGACCGTCCACGACCACGGCCCCGAACTGCGCGACCTGAGCGCGCCGCCCACCGTCCGGGACCTGTGCCCCGGCTACCGCCTCGCCCGCTGGGACTCCCCCGCGGCCCTGTCCCCGCCGTGCCGGGAACGCCTGCACCGCGTCCTGCGCGACCTGGCCGCACGGGCCTTCGGCGCCGACCACTCGTCCTACTGGCGCGCCCGGATCGACGCGGGGTTCTTCGACCAGGTCTCCTCGCTGGCGCTGATCCTGGGCCCCGACGGCTCCCCCGTGGGCTGGGGCGGCTACCACCGCCGCCGCTTCGCCTCCCGGCACGCCGTGTACCTGGACGCGGCGGGCGTGGTCCCCGCCCACCGACGCTCGGGCCTCTCCACGGCCCTGATGACCCACTTCCTGACCCGCGAGGTCCTCGCCCACCCGTTCCGGACCACCTACGTCGTCCTGCGCACCCGCCACCCGGCCGTCTACGCCGCGTGGCGCCAGAGCCTGGGCGACGCGCGCGTCTTCCCCAACGAGCTCCGGCCCCTCCCCGTTCGGGTCCGGCGCGTCGCGGGCGAGGCCGCCGAGTGGCTGGGCGACGGACCCAACCTGGACCCCGAGACACTGCTCATCCACGACGCCTACCGCGTGTTCGACGGCCGGATCTACGGCACCCGGCCCCGCAGCGGCCACCTCGCGCTCGACGACTACTTCGCCCACGAGGTCGGCCCCCGCGACGCCGTGCTGGTGGTGGTCCGCATGAGCGTGCCCGCCCTGGCGCGGGCCACCGCCGGACGCCTCCTGCACGCGCGACGGCGCCCGCAGGAGGGTGAGGACCTTCCCGCGGGCGCCGGGGAACCCACGCATGGGACCGCTCCCAAGAAGGAGGGAGCGGCCGGGATCATGCCAGGGGCACGGCCTTGACGGTGGCCGGGCTGTAGACCAGGCCGCCCACGTCGCGGATCTGGTCCATGAGCCGGGCCAGGCGCAGGCTCTCGGCCCAGGGCATGTCGGGGCTCTCCCGCTCACCGGCGGCCACGCACCGCGCGACCTCCTCGGCCTCGTACTCGTAGCCGTTGGCACGGAAGGGGCGGGAGAAGGACTCCGGCTCGTGGCCGTCGCGGTGCAGCACCACGTCGGTGGCCATCCAGAAGCTCGGGATCTCCAGCCGCCCCTTCGTCCCGGCCAGCACCCCCCGGTTGGGCAGCGTGGTCTGCGAGGCGCACGACAGCGAGCCGGTGCCCCCGTTCTCACCGCGTACGAGCACGGTGGTGGCGGTGTCCACCATCCGGTCGGGCGACAGGTGGCGGGTGGCGCCCACCACGGTCAGCTCACCCAGGTGCTGGGAGGCGAAGGCCAGCGGGTACACGCCCAGGTCGAGCAGGGCGCCGCCGCCCAGGTCGGCGTTGAAGAGGCGGTGGTCGGGGTCGTAGGGGGCGTTGAAGCCGAACTCGGCCGAGAGCCAGCGCACCTCGCCGATCGCGCCGTCCTCCACCAGCTCGCGGACCAGGCGGGAGGCGGGCAGGTAGCGCGTCCACATCGCCTCCATCAGGAAGAGGCCGCCCTCGCGGGCCGCCTCGACCATCTGCGAGACCTGGAGGGCGTTCATCGCCATGGGCTTCTCGACCAGGACGTGTTTGCCCGCCCTGAGGCAGGTCAGGGTGTTGGGGTGGTGCCAGGGGTGGGGGGTGGCCACGTACACGGCGTCCACGTTCGGGCTCTGGGCCAGGTCCTCGTAGCTGCCGTGGCGTTCGGGGACGTCCCAGGCCCGGCCGAACTCCTCGGCCCGCTCCGGGGTGCGCGAGCCGACCGCGGTGAGCCGGGCAGCGGGGGTGGAACCGAGCGCCTCGGCGAAGGAGTGCGCGATGCCGCCGGTCCCGAGCACGCCCCAGCGCAGTACGCCGTTTTCATCTGTCATGGGAGCATCCTAAAAAACACGACCATGTCGGGGTGCGGGCGGGGAAGGTACTCGGTTTCCCCGGCTCCGGACCGTACGGTGGCCAGGAGACGGGCGAGGGCGCCCGCAGGCCACGAACGGAGGGGGATATGTCGGACAACCCAGGCACTCTCGCCCAGAGGCTCGGGGTGCGCCCCGGCGACCGGCTGCTCGTCCTCAACGCCCCCGAGCGCTATCTGCGGCTGCTGGAACCGCCCCCCGACATCCACATCGACCTGGGCCCCATCGAGGGCGCCGACTACGACGACGTGCACCTGTTCGCCCTGGACCGGGGCACCGTGGGCCGGGAGGCGCCCCGCGTGCTGGACGTGGTGGGACCGCGCACCCGCCTGTGGGCGTGCTACCCCCGGCGCGGCGGCACCATCATCACCGACCTGGCCGCGGACCGGGGCTGGGACCCGCTCCTGGACTCGGGGTGGCGCGGTACCGCCCAGGTGCCGATCGACTCGGACTGGGCGGCACTGCGCTTCGAGCGCGCCGGAGCGGATCGGCCTAACCCGACGTGACGCTCAGGGTTCCGCTGACGGTGTCGGCCTGGATGCGGGCGTCCGCCTCCGAGGAGGTCTCCACGTCCACGTGGCGTTCCCCGGCCGCGGACTCCCCGGTGACCTCGTAGACGCCCTCGGGCACCCGCACGTCGACCCCGCCGCTGACGCTCTCCAGGCTCAGCAGGTCGAAGGCGTCGTCGGTGACGACGCCGATGCCCCCCGAGACCGTGGAGACCTGCGCCTCGGTGAAGCCCCCGCCCACCTGGACGCCGCCGCTGGTGGACTCGGCCACGACCGTCCGCGCGCTGAACCCGGACACGTCCACGTCACCGGACGTGCTCCCGGCCTGGAGGTTCTCACCCGTGCCCTCGGCGGTGATCCGACCACTGGCGGTCTCCGCGACCAGGGAGCCCTCCACCCCGGTCACGTCGATCGTGCCGCCGACGGACTCGGCGGTGACGTCGCCGCTGTTGCCGTCCACCCGCACCTCGCCGCTGACACTGCCCAGTTCCAGCTCGCCGTGGACGTTCTCCACGCTGATCCGGCCGCTGACCGTCTCCACGGTCACCGCGGTCCCCACCGGAACCGCGATCTCGTAGTCGATCCGGCAGCCGTCGAAGAACGGCAGGCCCAGGCAGTGGGCCTCCACCTGTAGGGCGCCGTCGTCCTCCTCGATGTCCTCCTCCGGTTCGGTGAGGGGGGTGCCGCGCAGGGTGCGGTCCACCTGCACCCGCTCGGAGCCGCCGGTGAGGACGACGTCGCCGCCGGTCTCGTTCTCGATCTCCACGGCCTGGGGCGCGTCGTAGGCGTCGCTGCGGCTGCCGCGGTCCACGCCGACGTTGCCCAGGACCGAGACGGCGGTCGCCACCACCACGCCCAGCACCAGCACCGCGCCCAGGAGGAGCCACGGACCCACGCGGAACCTGCGCGGCTCCTTGCTCGACGAGGCGTACAAACCCCGTGCCTTGAATGTCACTGTCTTTCCTTCCTCGCTGGGCTCGCGCCCCCTCTGGTGTCCGCGGTCATTCCCGGTCCGCGCCGCGCAGGTAGCGCAGCACGGCCTGCACCCTGCGGTGGTCGTGGTCGTCGTGGCCCAGGTCGAGCTTGGTGAAGATCGAGCGGATGTGCTTCTCCACGGCGCGTTCGGTGACGGTCAGCCGCGAGGCCACGCCCGCGTTGTTCAGCCCCTGCGCCATGAGCTCCAGCACCTCGGTCTCACGGGGGGTGAGCCGCGTCAGGGCGTCGTCCCGTCGGCGGCTGAGCAGCTGCGAGACCACCTCCGGGTCGATGGCGGCGCCTCCCCCGGCGACCCGGCGCAGCACCGACAGGAACTCGTCGATGTCGGCGACCCTGTCCTTGAGCAGGTAACCGACCCTGCTGGCCCCGCTGCCGAGCAGGTCGGCGGCGTAGCGGCTGACCACGTGCTGGGACAGCAGCAGCACCGCCACCTCCGGGTACTTCCGGCGGATGGCGATACCCGCCTGGATGCCCTCCTCGGAGTAGGTGGGCGGCATGCGGATGTCGACCAGGCACAGGTCCACGTCGGGGTGCTCCTCCACCGCCCGCATCAGCGCGTCGGCGTCGCCGACCTGGTCGACGATCTCCACCCCCGCGTCCTCCAGCAGGCGGGCCATCCCGCTGCGCAGCAGCACCGAGTCCTCGGCGATGACCACCCTGGGCCCCCTCTCCGCGGTCTGGACGGGGTTCGCACCGGTGTACACGGTCATGCCTCCCAAGGGATGTCGGCGGTCAGGAGGGTGCCCTCACCGGCCGGGCTGTGGATGGTCAGGACGCCGTCGACCGCGTCCACGCGGTCCCACAGGCCGTTCAGGCCCGTGCCCGACCGGGGCTCGGCCCCTCCGGAGCCGTCGTCGGTGACGGTGAGCCGCAGCAGGTCGCCGCCGCCGCGGACGGGGCGCGCCACCCGCTCCGCGGCCACGGTGACCTCGGTGGCGCCGGAGTGCTTGGCGACGTTGGCGAGCGCCTCGCAGGCCACGTAGTAGGCCACTCCCTCGGCGCGCGGGGAGGGGCGTTCCTCGAACTCGACGTCCACCCGCACGGGGACCGGGGCGCGTCCGGCGGCCACGGGCAGGGCCGCGCCCAGTCCGTGGTCGGTCAGGACCCGGGGGTGGAGCCCGCGCGCCACCTGGCGCAGCTCGTCCATGACCTCCCGGGACTCGCGCTGGGCCTCGGTGATCAGCTCCAGGGCCGTGTCGGGGTCGGTGGCCACGCGCGAGCGCGCCCGGGTCAGGGTCATGGTCAGGGCGAGCAGGCGCTGCTGGGCGCCGTCGTGCAGGTCGCGTTCGATGCGGCGGCGCTCGGCCTCGGCGGCGTCGACCATGCGCAGGCGGCTGTCCTGGACGTGGACCAGGCGGCGGCGGATGCGCACCTCGGGCGCCTCGAACAGCAGCCTGCGGTGCAGCAGGACTTCGGTGGCGACCATGTAGGGGGCCAGACGCAGCCCGACGAGGGCGCACAGCGGCCCGAACACGACCAGGACCAGGGGGCCGACCAGGTCACCGGGAGAGCCCATCAGCAGCACGAACACGATGCCGATCAGGGCGCCCACGACCGACGCCCCGCCGCACACCACCAGCGCCACCACCACGCCCCCGGCCAGCAGGCCGTGGAACCCGGCGACGGTGCTGTAGACGACCGCCGACCAGGCGTCGCGGCCGAACACGAACCGCCAGGTGCGCACGAACGGCTTGTCGTGGGCCAGGGGGTCGGGCGGGCTGGTCTCCACGATCCCGAACACGGTGTCCAGCCGGTTGCGCTGGACCCGGCAGGACAGGCGGGCCAGCAGGGTCGCCAGGGCCGGGAGGCCGACCAGGAAGGAGAGCGAGTCCGAGAGCATCCGGTCGGGGACGAGCCGGGACACCTCGGGCAGCCAGGGGCCGGAGACCGCGAAGCCGACCCAGGTGGCCGAGACGACCAGCATGAACGCGGGCACCAGGTAGCACAGGGCCAGGGCCAGCGAGGTCATCAGGTGCAGGACCTCGACCACGCGCACGCGCCAGCCGGACCCGTAGGCTTCGGCCACGCGGGGCAGACCGGCGAGGGCGGTGAGGAAGCCTCCTCTCCCGCCGTTCCTGGCGCTGGCGCGCGTGCTCTGACCGGTCACGCAACCAATCTAGGTTCGGCGGCCGGAAGGCACGAACCCATCAGCACGTGGAGTACCGGTGGTGCTGGCACCACTCGGGCGCCGCCGGGGGGAGAAAGGCGGGTGCGGGCGTGGACGGAGCGGATGCGGCGGTGCGGCCGGTCCTGGCGGAGGTCGGCCGGATCAACATGATGTTCGCCGTGGAGACGGCCCCTCCCGGCCCGGGGTGGCTGCCGTTGGGAGGCCACGAGGCGCTGGCGTCCCGCGTCCTGGCGGCCGAGGTGGAGCGTGTGCGCGGCCGCCTGGCGGAGCTGGCGGGGCGGCCGGACGCGGTGCTGGAGTGGCGAGTGGCGGCGTCGGTGTTCCAGCAGGGGCTGGCGACGCGGCTGCTGTCGCCGGTGCTGGCGGCCGGGCTGTGCCACGGGGCGCTGGTGGACGCGGCGCGCTTCCACTGGGACCCGCACCGGGAGGGGCCGGTGGTGCTGCGCACCTCGCAGGACCGGGCCGCGGCGGTGACCGGGGGGACGGCGGAACTGGCCGACTGGGTCGAGCGCGCGGTGGTCCTCGGCGCGCTGGCGCGTGCGGCGCGGGGACTGGCCGGGGTGGGCAGGGTGGCCCCGGGGCTGCTGCGGGGCAACACCGCCGCCGCCCTGGCCGGGGCCGTGCGCGCCCTGGGCGCGGACCGGCCCGCGGTGCGCGCGCGGGCCGAGGAGGTGGCCGCGGACCTGCTGGGGCGTCCGTCCCTGGCCGGGACCGGCGGTTACACGGGGGTGGACGCCTCGGGGCTGGGGGTGTTCCGGCGCACCACGTGCTGCCTGTACTACCGGGTCCCGGGCGCGGGGTACTGCGGGGACTGCGCTCTGCGGTGACGCGCCCGGGACCCGTTGGGCGGGCCCCGGGGCCGCCGCGCAGGGGCGTGGTCCAGGCCCTTCCGTGTCCGGGCCCCGGCGTGCCGACAGGGTCCTCCCCGGAGCGGGCGGCTCCGCGCCCCGAAAACGGGTGGACGGGCGGTGGCGTCCGAGCCAGGGTGTTCCGATGACCACACCGCCCCTGCCTCCCCTGTACCGCGACGCCGACTTCAACGGCCCGCTCTCCAACGCCCGCGCCGCCGGGCTCATCCGCGACCTGGGCCGCCTGGAGGGCAGGCGGATCGTGGACATCGGCTGCGGCTGGGCCGAGCTGCTGCTGCGCGCCCTGGAGAGCGAGCCGACCGCCACCGGGTTCGGCATCGACCTCGATGAGGAGGCCGTGGAGCACGGGCGCGCCAACGCCGTGGCCCGGGGCCTCGCCGACCGCGTCGAACTCGCGGTCGGGGACGCGGGCGCCTGGTCCGGCACGCACGCGGACGTGGTGGTCAACAACGGCGCCAGCCACGTGTGGGGCGGCGACCCGGTGACGCACACCGTCAACGCCCTGGAGGCGGTCGCCGACCTGCTCCGGCCCGGCGGCCGGTTCCTGTTCGGTGAGTGCTTCTGGCTGCGCGAGCCGACGCCCGGGGAGCTGGAGGCCATGACCGACATCCCGCGCGCCCAGTACCGGACGCTGCCCGACCTGGTGGACCTCGCCCTCTCCCACGGCTTCCGGCTGCGGGCACTGTCGCAAGCCACCCCGGAGGAGTGGGACGACTTCGAGTCCCGGCACGCCCGGGGGTGGGAGGAGTGGCTGGAGCGCAACCCCGACTCCCCCGACGCCGACGAGGTCCGGGCCAGGGCCGACCGGCACCGGGACTTCTGGCTGCGCGGTACTCGCGAGACGATCGGCTTCGCCTACCTGTCCCTCGTCCGGGTCTGATCCCGGACGCGGCCGTCCGCGCCGCCCCCTCCCGGCGCGGACGGCCCCCGCGGGGTCAGGCCGCGTACGCGGCCCGGCGGATCCCGGCGAGGTCGATCCGGCCCATCTTGAGCATGGCCTGCATGGCGCGTCCGGCCCGGCCGGGGTCGGGGTCGGCCAGCAGGTCGTCGAGCTCGGCCGGGAAGACCTGCCAGGAGAAGCCGAAGCGGTCCCTGAGCCAGCCGCACTGGCTCTCCTCGCCCCCCTCGCTGAGCTTGGCCCAGTAGTGGTCGGACTCCTCCTGGCTGTCGCAGACCACCTGGAGGGAGACCGCCTCGGAGAAGGTGAACTCCGGGCCGCCGTTGAGCGCGGTGATCTGCTGGCCGTCGATCTCGAAGTCCACGGTCAGCACCATGTCGGCGGGCCGGGGACCGTCGGGGCCGAAGTGCCGGACCCGCAGGATGCGCGAGTTGTCGAACAGGCCCACGTAGAAGTGGGCCGCCTCCTCGGCGCGGGTGTCGAACCACAGGCAGGGAGTGATCTTGTTGAGCCTGGTCATGTCTGGTCCTCTCCGTGTGCGGCGCGGCCCTGTGCGCGCCCGCCCTACCCGTGATGACGCGTCCGGGCGGCGGAAATCCTCGGCCCCGGCGAGATTTTTCCGAGGAGTTTCGCCGGTCTCGCCCGACCCGTGGCCGGCCGCCTCGTCGGCTTCGGGAGAACCGCCTCCCAACAGGGGCATCCCACCATGCGTCTCGCATAGTGAGAATGGAATCTCATCCACAGAGATATCGGTGTAGGGTCCGAGATGTTCGCTCCAGTCTGCGACCCACGAGAGGGCGTTCCCATGAAGCGCTACACCCACGGCCAGCACCCGACGGTCACCGACTCCTACCGCTGGCGCGACGCGGAGAACTCCGCCGCCTACGCCCTCGACCAGATGGTCCCCGGCCGCTCGCTGCTGGACGTGGGCTGCGGCCCGGGCAGCATCACCGCCGACCTCGCACGCAGGGTCGCCCCCGGGCGGGTCACCGCCGTGGACTCCTCGGCGGAGGCCGTCGACCTGGCCCGGGCCAGCGCACGGGAGGCCGGGGTCGACAACGTCGAGTTCCGGGTCGCCGACGTCCACGACCTGGACCTGCCCGACGACGCCTTCGACGTCGTCCACGCCCACCAGGTCCTCCAGCACGTGGCCGACCCGGTCCGGGCCCTGGCCGAGATGCGCCGCGTGGCCAAGCCCGGCGGGGTCGTGGCCGCCTGCGACAGCGACTACTCCGGGATGTACTGGTACCCGCGCCTGCCCGAGCTGGACGCGTGGATGGACCTCTACCAGCGCGTGGCGCGCGCCAACGGCGGCGAGCCCGACGCGGGGCGGCGCATGGTCTCCTGGGCCCGCGAGGCCGGGTTCGAGGACGTCACCTACGTGGCCGAGGTGTGGGACCACTCCTCCCCCGAACGCCGCGCCTGGTGGGGCGGCATGTGGTCCAGGCGCATCCTGGAGTCGGACCTGGGCCGCCAGGCGGTCGCGGAGGGCCACGCCACCTGGGAGGAGCTGGAGCGCGTCTCTGCGGGCTGGACGGCCTGGAGCCAGGACCCCGACGGGGTGTTCGTGATCCCGCGCGGAGCGATCCTGTGCCGGGCCTGAGCCGTCCCCGAGGGTTCGGGGCCCGGGTGCGCGCCGCCCGCCCCGCCCGGCAACGGGGGCGCTCCCCGAAGGCGGCTCAGGCGGTGTCGTAGACGGTGACCCGGACGCCCGGGGTGAGGAGTTCGGCTTCGATCAGGGGCTGGATGCGCTCCCAGCGGCCTCCGGCCAGCCCGCAGCCGATGCGGGGCATGTGCACGGTGGCGCCCAGCTCGCGCGCGTGCCCCGCCAGGGAGCGCAGGCAGGAGGCGACCGCCTCGTAGCGGATGGGCGGTCCGCCGCTGCCGTGCTGGGCGACCATGTTCGCCACCCAGATGTCGGGGCGCACCCGCACCAGGCGCACGGCTCCCAGCGCGAAGTCGTTGTGCGCCCGCTGGCGGTGCCAGGCCCGGTAGTCGCGCTCGGGTTCGGGCCAGCGTCGGGAGAGGGCCAGGACGAACCCCCTGCCCCAGCCGCCGCGGTCGTTGCACACGTGGGCGATGACTTTGGGGCCGGAGGCGTGGGGGTTGGTGGCGTCGCCGCGGACGACGCTCAGTCCCGAGGGGAGAGGGGGAGACGGCATACGGGGACCCTAGCCACCGGTGCCGACACCGCTCCCGGTCGTTGGCGGTGCGGCGCGCGGCGATCTATCTTCGACGTATCTCGAAGAGTGGACGCCCGCACAGTCCCCCTGGAGGGAGCACCATGTCCGACCTGCCGATCGGCTACTGGCTCAAGCACCTGGACCGGCTCATCGAGAACGACCTGGACCGGGTCCTGGCCGCGGAGTCGCTGGGGCGCCGCCACTGGCAGGTGCTCAACTCCCTGCACACCGACCCCGGCACGATCGCCGACCTGGACCGCAGGCTCGCCGCGTTCCTGGACGAGGGCGAGTACAGCGTCACCCCGGTGGTCGAGGAGCTGCGCCAGCGCGGCTGGGTCGAGGGACTGGTCTCCCTGGACCTCAGCACGGCGGGCGAGTCCGCGCACGAGGCCCTCTTCGCCAGGGTGGACGAGTCCCGCCGCCGTATCTCGCGGGGGATCAGCGACGAGGAGTACCGGACCGCGGTCAACGTGCTGGAGCGGATGTCGGCCAACCTCGAACAGGAATGACGCGGCCGGGCCCCGGACCGGCCGCGTCCTCACCGCTCAGGGGGCGGGCAGTTCCCGGGTGAGCTCGACGAAGGCCAGATCAGCACGCTTGGGCAGACCGAAAGTCGCGTCACCATAGGGGAAGGGCTCGGTCTTGCCGGTGTTGGTGTAGCCGCGCCGCTCGTACCAGGCGATCAGCTCCGGGCGCTGCTTGAGCACCTTCATCCGCATCAGGCGGCAACCCCACTCGCGGACCGCGGTGTCCTCGGCCTCGGCCAGGACCCGCTTGCCCAGGCCCCCGCCCTGGATGCCGGGCCGCACCGAGAACATGCCGAAGTAGGCGCCGTTGACGCCGCGCTGGAGCTCGCAGCAGGCCACGATCCGCCCCTCGGCCTCGGCGACCAGCACGATCGTGTTGGTGCGCCCCAGCAGCTCGGCCATGCCCTCGGCGTCCACGCGCTGGCCGTCGAGCAGGTGGGCCTCGGTGGTCCAGCCCCCCTGGGAGGAGTCGCCGCGGTAACAGGAGTTGACCAGCTCGACGAGCGCGGGGACGTCATCGGCGACGGCGGTCCTGTAGGCCAGGTCGGTCCAGGCCCCCGAAGCCGTCTCACTGCTGGTGGTCACACGCATCTCCCCCGTTGGTTCCGGCCACTGGCACCCCCAGTATCGGCCACCGGACATAGCGGAGAACACGGGCCCCTGGGGCAAGAGGGGCACAAGGGGCGTGCGGGCGCGGAGGCCGCCACCGGCCCGCGGTCCGTGGTGGTTTCCGTGGTCAGCACGGAGGCGCCCAGCACCGCCTCCGGGAGAGGCTGTGACCACGGAGGCCGGTACGGCCGCGCACACCGGGCCGACCGCGGCCCACAACCGAGGGAGCGAGCATGACCAGCACCGCGAACAGCACGTACGAGGGGTTCACGGCCGAGGAGCGGGCCGCGATGAAGGACCACGCCCAGGAGCGCAAGAAGGCGGCGCGCCGGGCCTCGCGCGCGGACAGGGCGGCGGAGGCGGAGCGGGACGTGCTCGCCAGGATCGCCGAGATGCAGGACTCGGACCGCGTCATGGCCGAGCGCGTCCACGCCGTCATCACGGCCAACGCCCCGGTCCTGGCGCCGAAGCTCTGGTACGGGATGCCCGCCTACGCGCTGGACGGCAAGGTCGTCTGCTTCTTCCAGAGCGCGGCCAAGTTCAGGGCGCGCTATGCCACGCTCGGGTTCAGCGACCTGGCCGAGCTGGACGAGGGCACGATGTGGGCGGCCGGTTTCGCCCTGACCGAGGTGACGGACGAGGCGGAGGCGCGCATCGCCGCGCTGGTGAGGCGGGCGGTGGGCTGAGGCGCGCGTCCGGTGCGGCGGCCGGTTCCCGGCTTATCGTGCCCGGCTCCGGGGCACATCCACACCCATGACCACCCCGCGCCCCCTCAACCTGGTCCGGACCCTCGCGTCGGCCGCCGCGGTACTGGCGGTCGGCGCCTGCGCCCCCTCCGCCCCCCAGCAGGAACAGCGCCCCGCCGCCAGCGAGCCGGAGCCTTCCGCCAGCGCCGGTGAGTCCTCCTCCCGGGTCACCGGCCTGGAACCCGGGGGCACCACGCGGGCCCAGCTCGCCGAAGGGCTCACCGTGGCCGTGGAGAACTTCGAGCGCATCCAGGACGCCCAGGGAGACCCGGCCCTGACCTTCGACCTCACGCTCGCCAACACCACCGGGCGGACCTTCGACGCGACCCGCGGCGCCGTGTCCGCCTTCCACGGCCCCGACAGCCGGGAAGCGTCTCCGACCATCCTGGAGTTCGACGAGAACGGCTCCGGCCGCTCGGCCCACTTCGACGCACCGGTCCCCGACGGGCAGGAGGCGACCGTCACCTACGGGTTCAACGTGGACGCCGACCATGAGCAGGTGCTGATCGCGGTCGAACCCGAGGGGGACGAAGCGGTGTTCTTCGGCGGCGCCGTGCCCACCTGACGGGGCACGGTCGGCCCGGTCGAAGGCCCGGTGGGCAGGACGGGGTCGTCCGCGAGCGGCTTCCGGGGTGAGGGACCGCTACGGGAACCGGCGCCCCACGCCCCCGGACAGCCCGGGGAGGCCGCGACGGCCCCGCCCGGTCGGTCACCGGCCGGGCGCGAGGCCGAGGCCGGCGAGCGCGGCCTCACCGGCGGCGGCGTGCTCTCCCCCGGCGAGCACCAGCGTGCGCGCCGCCTGGTAGCGGCAACCGGCCGCGTCGAACGCCGCCGCGGCGGCGAGCTGCCGTGCCGGTTGGCCGCTGAGCAGCGCCTCCGCGCGGTCCACCTGGGCGGTGGCGACCGGATTGCCGGTGACCACGGCCCGGGCGGAGTCGATCCGGTCCCGGGCCCGCGGATGCCCGGCGAGCACCGCCGCCTCCGCCCTGAGCGCCACGTACCAGTGGAGCCAGACCCAGCACACCCACTTCCACACCCGGTCCGGCTCCGGCTCGACGCGCTCCAGGGCGGACTCCGCGTCCCCGTGGTGGAGCAGGACCATGGTGTCGAAGACCGCGCCGTAGCCCAGGCGGTGGTCCGCCTCCGAACCGGCCCGGTCGACGATCGCGAGCCAGGCCGCCCGTTCGTCGCGGTCGCCGCGCAGGCCGTGGACCATCGCGACCGACGCGGCGGCGGGGCCCAGGGAGCGCGTCCGAGGTCGGCCGTTCTGCTCCCACGCGTCGAGGAACCTCGCGCTGCCGGTGAGCACCCCGTCGACGTCGCCGCTGAACGCGTCCGCGACCAGGAGCCAGGACGTGGCGCTGTGCCCCGCCTCGGCCAGCAGCGGGTGACCGGCGAGCTGCCTGCCCCACCGGCGGGGCCCCNCCGAGAGCGGTCCCGGCGGCCATGGCGAGGGCGTCCATCAGCTCGTGCGTACTGGCGGGCGTCGGCGGGCGCGAGGCCAGGATGTCGACCCTGCGCCGGGAGGCGGCCGCACCGGCGAAGGCGTCACCGGCCCAGCTCCGGGCGCCGGAGAGCGCGTCGAGGGCGGCGGACTCCGCCACCGGGTCGCCCGCGCGACGGGCGAGTTCGACCGCCTGTTCGGCGTACCCGACCGTCTCCTCCGCGGTGTTGTCCGGGTCCCCCTGGACCGCGCCGAACGCGTCCGCGACCACCGCCGCGTCGGCCAGCGCGACGGCGGCCCGGGCGGCCGGGGCGTCGCCGGACAGCTCCCGTGCCTCCGCGAGCATGGCCGTCACCTCCTCCGCCGGGGGAAGCCGCGTGAACGAGCTGGAGAACCGGTACGCGACGGTGGCGGCGGCCGCCAGGTCGCGGCCGGCGCCGGCGGTGTCCCCGGCCCGGCGGGCGGCGTGCGCGGCGGCGCGGTGCAGGCGGTACATGTCGTCGTCGAGGCTGCGGCACCCGGCCACCGCGGCGGCCTGCCGCAGCGCGGCGGCCACGGCGGAGGCGTCGGCGAGCCGCGCCGCCTGCTCGAACCGCTGCTGGGCCTCGCCGAGCAGGGTGCGGGCGAAGGACAGCTCGGCCATGGAGCAGGCGAGCCGGTGGGCGTCCGCGCGCTGCTCGGGCCGGTCGCAGGCCCAGGTGAGGGCGGCCCGCATGTCCTCCGCCGCGGCGTCGAACCGGGCGCGCCAGTCCGCGCCCCCGGTCGCGGTGAGGTCCGCCGCACCGGCCAGGCACCAGTCCAGGTGCCGGGACCGGACGTCCGTCAGCTCGCCGGTGTCGGCGAGCCGCTCCGTCCCGTACTGGCGGATGGTCTCCAGCGCGTGGTACCGGGTGCCGGTCGCGGACGGCGTCACGGAGAGCAGGCTCTGCTCGGCGAGCCTGCCGAGCCCGTCGACGACCGCGGTCGGGTCCAGCGGGGCGAACCCGGCGACCCCGGCCGCCGCCTCGGGGGTGAACGGCGCGACGAACACCGACACCCGGCGCAGCAGCGCCTGGTCCCGCGGCTCCAGCAGGTCGTGGCTCCAGTCCAGCACCGCACGCACCGACCGGTGCCTGTCGTCGGCGCGCGACCCGCCAGCGAGGACACGCAGCTGGTCGGAGAGACCGGCGATGAGGCCGTCCAGCCCCAGCGTCGGCCACCGCGCCGCCGCCAGCTCGATCGCCAGCGCCATGCCGCCGAGCCGCTCGCAGACGTCCACGACCTCCCTGTTCGCCGTGGGCCCCGGCGGCCAGCCGACCAGGGCCGCCCGGTCCATGAACAGGGCCACCGCCTCCGACTCCTCGCCGCCGTCCCGCGACAGCGGCGGGACCGGGAAGACCCGCTCGAACGGCACCATCAGCCGGGCCCGGCTCGTCACGAGCACCCGCAGCCGCGGGCAGGCCGCCAGCAGGCGCTCCAGGAACGGCGCCACCCCATCGCGTACGTGCTCGCAGTTGTCCAGCACCAGCAGGGCCCGGCGGTCCGCCAGCGCGGCCAGGACCGTGTCGTCGACGCCGCTCCCGGGCTGCTCGCCCACGCCCACGGCCGCCGCGACCGCGGCCCCCACACGGCCCGGTTCGGTGACCGGGACCAGGTCGACGAACCACACCCCGTCGGCGAAGTCGTCGGCCACGTCCGCCGCCACCGCCAGCGACAGGCGCGTCTTGCCCACCCCGCCCGGGCCGACCACGGTCACCAGCCGGTGCGGCTTCACCGCCTCGGCCAGCTCCCCGCGCTCGCGGACCCGGCCGACGAACGACGTCAGCGGCGCGGGCAGGACGGGCGCGGAGCGCTCGCGCTCGGCGCGGGCGGAGGCGGTCGCGTGCCGGGCGAGCGCACGCCGGTCCGGCACCGCCAGTTTGCGCAGGAGGGAGGAGACGTGCGACTCGACGGTGCGCACCGAGAGGACCAGGCGCGCGGCGATCTCCGCGTTGCTGAGGTGCTCTCCGAGCAGGGCGAGTACTTCGGCTTCCCGAGCCGAGACCACTGGACTGGACACCGAACTCATCTGTTTGTTGGGCGTGGACACCCCGTCCTCCAGGGCGGGAAGGAAACGCCCTCTCCTTTCTGTTGCTTTCTGTTGGATTCGGCTCACACGATCGCAGGGCGGTCACTACGGTGTGTTCCATGACCAGGGAGAACGTGAAGCGGGCGTTCAAGTACCGCTTCTCTCCGACCGATGCGCAGGCGGTTGAGCTGTCGCGCACGTTCGGGTGCGTGCGCCTGGTCTACAACCGCGCCCTGGCCGAGCGCACCGCCGCCTGGCACACCGAACAGCGGCGGCTCTCCTACGCCGACACCTCCGCGGCACTCACCGCATGGAAGAAGACGGAGGAGCTGTCCTTCCTCAACGAGGTCTCCTGCGTCCCGCTCCTGTGCGAGGACACCATCGAGCAGGTCCCGGCCACCAACGACGCGGTCGGTATCGACGCCGGAATCACCTCCGTGGTGACGTTGTCGACAGGGGAGAAAGTCGCCAACCCCCGCCATGAGCAGCGTGACCGGGCCAGGCTGGCTCGGGCCCAGCGGGCACTGGCCCGCAAGACCAAGGGCAGCGCGAACCGGGACAGGGCCCGCCGGAAGGTGGCGCGGTGTACGCCCGCATCACCGACCGCAGGCGCGACTTTTTGCACAAGCTCTCCACTCGACTCGTCCGTGAGAACCAAGTGGTCGTGATCGAGGACCTGACGGTGCGCACCATGTTGGCGTACAAGTGCGCCTGGTACGGACGCGAGCTGGTCGTGGTGGACCGGTTCTTCCCCTCCTCCAAGACGTGCTCGACACCCGGGTGCGGGTACGTGCACGCTTTGTTGCCGCTGCATGTACGGGAGTGGACGTGTCCCCGGTGCGGGGTGACCCATGACCGTGATGTGAACGCGGCGCACAACCTCAGGGCCGCCGGGCTGGCGGCATCTGCCTGCGGAGCTGGTGTGAGACCTCAACGGGAGTCCTCCCGGACGGGGCGACCGGCGGTGAAGCAGGAAGGCCACGGGGCGACCCGTGACGAGGCCCTGGCCTCGAACCACCGGTAGGTGGTTCCGGATTCTCCTGCCTGCGGGCAGGAGAGGAAGTCAATATGGGTGGTGGTTTCCGTGGCCGGCACGGAGGCGGTCTGTGCCCCGGCCGGGGGAGGCTGGGACCACGGCGATCGCACCCGGCCGAACCCGCCGGGCAGACCGCGAACCACGACCACGGGGAGTGACCGTGACCAGCTCTCACGCGCAGGAGACCACGACGGCGCCGCGTCCGGTGGGCGACCGGCCCCGCTCCGGCGCCCGGCGCCGCCGCGACACCGAGGAGCGGCTCGCCCGCGACGTCGACGTCTGGGTGGCCAGCGCCTCGGAGGACGGCGTGCCCCACCTGGTGCCGCTGTCCTTCGACTGGGACGGCGAGTCGCTGTTGATGGCCACCGCGGCGGACGGCCCCACCGGCAGGAACCTGGCCGCCACCCGCACCGTCCGGCTGGGGCTGGGCGGCACCCGCGACGTGACCATGATCGAGGGCCGGGTCGAGGTCCTCGGGATGGACGCGCTGACGCGGGAGCGGGGCGACCGGTTCGCCGAGAGGACGGGCTTCGATCCGCGCGCGCTGGCCGCGCCCTACCTCTGGTTCCGCGTCGCTCCGCGCCGCGTCCAGGCCTGGCGCGAGGTGGACGAGATGTCCGGACGGGAGCTGATGCGCGACGGCCGCTGGCTGGTCTGACGCTCCGGCCCAGGAGGCGCGCCCGGGGTACCGCGCGCCGTAAGCGGCGCCTCAGGCGTGGTCGGGTTCCCCCGGCGCGCGGTGGCGGCCGAACATGACGAACGCGCCACCGCGGCCGTCGTGGCTGTTGGGCACCACCCGTTGCTCGGCTCCGAGCAGGTGGACGAGGTCCTCCTTGAACAGGATGGCCTCGATCAGACCGTGGTAGCGGGCCTGCTCGGCACTGGCGAACCACAGTCCGACGATCTCACCGTCACTCGTGCGCACCCGCGCGAAGCTGCCGCCGCCGGGTAACGACGGCGGCGGTCCGGGGAGCGGCTCGGCGACCAGGTCGCGCTCGTCGAGCGGCGCCGAGACGAGCACGCAGCCGTCGTTTCCGGCGCTGGCCACCCGGGTCGTCCCGTCCGGGCAGGTGATGCCGGTGACGTTGTTGACCCTGGCGTCACCGAACGCCGGATCGCCGAACGCCAGCCCGTGCCGGTTGAACACCGCGCCGAGTGCGGCCGGGTTCCGCGGATCCCACAGCCGCACCCCGCTCCCGGGTTCGCGTGAAGCCCCGGCGAGCACCGTTCTCTCCCCGAGGCGAACCGGTGCGAGCGCCTCGAAGGGAGTGTCCAGCTCACCGCGCTCGGTGCGCTCTCCGGTCCACGGGTCCCACACCTCGACGCCGCGGCGCACGGCGATCGCGAGCCGGGTGTCGAACGCCGTCAGCGCGCCGTGGCCGAGTACTTCGCCCTGAAGGCGCCGCTGGCGCCAGGCGCCCCTGACCGGCCCCCACACCTCGATCGCGCCGCCGTAGCGGGCAGCGGCGAAGCCGGCCGTCCCGTCGTCGAATCGGACGCCTACCAGCCGGTGAACCTGGTCGCCGATATGGCCCCCGCGGTCCGGCGGCTGCCGGAGGCCGAACACCTTCCGCCCGCTCGCCGGATCGACCACCCTGACCGCTCTCGCGTCGGCGAGCACGATCAACTGCGGTTCGCCCGGAACGACCGCCAGCGCCGACGTACGGGCGTCGGAGAGCCGCCGTGGTACGTAGCCCGGCTGGCCGAGGCGGTGCGGGTCCCACAGGGCGAGGCCGTCGGAGCCGCAGCACGCCAGTGCCCAGCCGTCGGCGCCGAGATCGATCGCGGCCAGGTCCGACACGATGACGCTGTCGACGGTGACCGGGCCGGCGATGCGCTCGCCGGTCAGGACGTCCCACAGCAGGAGGCCGCCCTGGGTGTCGCCGCTGGCCAGCAGCACACCGTCGGCCGTCGGCACGGTGGCGAGGCAGCACACGATCGGGCTGTGGCCGCGCAGCTCGCGCTCGCCGTTCGGACGGATCGCGCTGCTCGGGTCGGGGCGCTCTGGCCCTGGTCGCGCAGGGGCCGGAGGCCGACGCCGCCGGAAGGGGTTGGGCAGCTTCATGCCCGCTTCCTACCACGCCCCCTCCAGGAGCGATACGGGTGAGCCGTCGCCGATGTGCGGGGAACGGCTACCGGGCCGCTGCGGAGGTACCCGGAACCGCCCCGTCACCACCGGCAGCGAGGGGCGCGGGCCTGCCGAGCCCTTACGGCGGGCCCCCCCCGGGCGNTCCGCAGGCCGTGCGCGCGGCGCTACAGGGCAGCGGACACGGGGGAGGATACGGGCATGAGCGTTCTCGACGTGCTTCTGGCGGTGCTGGTCATCGGTGTCGTCGGTGTGGTCCCGTTGGTCGTCTGTGTCATCTCCATCGTGAACGACTTCCGCTACGGCGACAGCCGGTCGGACAGCGGCCACCGGGGCGGTGGCGACGGCGGGTCCGGCGGGGGTGGTGACGGCGGAGGCGGAGGGGGCTGTTGACCCTTTTGCGCGGCCGGGGCGGGCCGCGAGGGCTCCTCGGAGGGTTCCACCGGGTGATACCGTCCGGGCCGCCCACGTCCCCGTCTCCCCCGGGCGCCGGCCGCTCAGGAGCCCTCGCGGTGCCGCCAGGCCTCCTCGGTCCGGGCCAGGAAGGCGCGCAGCTCCCGCCGTGCCTCCTCCGGGCTCTTCACACCCGGGGTGACCATCAGCTGGAGGGCGAGCCCGTCCACCTGGGTGTGCAGGTACCCGGACCACTCCTCCACCCACGGGTCGGGGTGGGGGTGGAAGGGGTCCTCCACCGGCTGCCCGGTGAGGGCGGCGGTCAGAAGCCGGTAGAGCCTGCGCTGGCTGTTCCAGCGCTGCTCCCGGTCGCGGTCGTACTCCCCCAGCAGCCCGGCGGCCTCCCAGGCGCGGTACTCCGCGCGGCGGGTCGCGTCCAGGGGCAGGAGCTGCTCGGCGTACTCGGCCATGCGGTCCAGGAACGGGGTGTCCGGTGACTGGGCGCCGTTCAGGGCCGTGACGCGTGCGGTGACGCGCTCCTCGGACAGGTTCATGGCGAAGACGAGCAGGTCCTCGCGCGTCTGGAAGTAGTGGCGCAGGGCTCCGGGCGACCAGCCGGCCTCGGCGGCGACGGAGCGGATGGACACGGCGGGCGGGCCGGGNTCCCGGCGGCGCTGTTCGTGGTCGACGATCTTGGGCACCCCCTCTTTCTAGCACACTTGTGTTATTTTATTTGGCACATACGTGTGAAAACGAGAGCCTGGGAGAACCCGATGCCGTCCCTGGAAGTGCTGCTGCCGGTCGCCGGACTGGCGCTGCTGGACACCCTGAGCCCCGCCACCATCGGGGTCTCGCTGTACGTGTTACTCAGCGGGGCGCGGTCGGTGGCCCGCCCCCTGCTGGCCTACCTGGGCACCGTCGCCGCCTTCTACTTCGCCCTGGGCTGCGCGCTCATGCTGGGCCTCGGCTTCGCGTTCGAGGCACTGGACGACCTCGCCGACAGCCCCGTCCTGGGCTGGGCGATGGTGGTGCTGGGCGGGGGCATGCTCGCCTACGCCCTGTTCATGCCGAACAGGCCGCGCGAGCAGCGCAGGCCCGCCTCGCTGCGCACCGGCGCGATGGTCGCGCTGGGCCTGGCCACCGGCCTGCTGGAGGGCGGCACCGCGCTGCCCTACTTCGGCGCGATCGGCATCATGACCACCGCCGGGCTCTCCGCCGCGGCCTGGGTGCCCCTGCTCGCCGCCTACAACGTCGTCATGGTGCTCCCGCCGATCCTGCTCTACCTGGCCCACCGCGCCTTCGGCGAGCGGCTGCGGCCCCGGATGGAGCGCTGGCGGGCCAAGGTCGAGTCCGGCTCCCGGGAGGCCCTGGGCTGGATCATCGGCATCGTGGGCTTCCTGGTCCTGCGGCACGGGCTGTGGCTCACGGGTCTCCTCGACGGGGCCGTCACCTTCGGGCCCGTCACCTTCGAGGCCGCCGCACTCCTGGGCGGCCTGTGAGCGGAACCCGCGGCGCAGCGGCGCCAACGCGGGGTGGAGCCAGCACCACCCCCGGTCCGCACCCGTACCGCCCTGACTCCGGGCCCGGCCGGGCGTAACTTCGGGGCCATGGACACGACCCGCAACCCCGTCGCCCGGCTCCTGGCCGACACCCGCTACACCCTCCTGGGCCTGCCGACGGCCCTCATCGCCTTCGCGGTCGTCCTGACGGGCCTGGCCGCCGGGGCGGGCACCGCCGTCATCGTGGCGGGCCTGTTCCTGATGACGGGCGCCCTGTACGCCGCACGCGGGTTCGCCCACGTCGAACGCATCCGCCTGGCCGACCTGGGACGCCGGCCGGTGGTGCGCCGCCCCTACCGCTCCCCCGCCCCCGGAGCCGGTCCCCTGCGCCGGGCCCTGACCCCGCTGGCCTGCCCGCAGAGCTGGCTGGACGCCCTGCACGCGCTGGTGCTCCTTCCCGTGGCCGTGGTCGGCTTCTGCCTCACCGTCACCTGGTGGGCGGGCGCCCTGGCCGGGCTGCTCCAGCCGCTGTGGGGCTGGTCGCTGTACACCATCCCCGGCTACACCGACGTGGGCACCTACCTGGCGCCCGAGTCCCCGGTGCTGGCGACCACGGTGGTGCACATGCTCGCCGGAGTGCTGTTCGCCCTCACCCTGCCCCTGGTGGCGCGCGCCTGCGCCCACGCCCAGGCCACGCTCGGCCGCGCCCTGCTGCTGTCCCCCGAGGACCCCCACGTGGGCGTGTACACCGCGGCGCCCCGCCGCCGGGAGCCCGTGCAGCACCACGGACAGGCGCAGTACCACGGACAGGACGCCGCGCCCGTGGCCACGGGCGCGTGAGACCCGCCGCCCGGCGCACAAAACACGCCGGAACGACGGTTCGACGTCACCGTGCGCGCAGCCCGTCCAATGCCGACTGGCTCTCATCGTCCGCGGCGCGGTAGATCACCAACAGCTGGTCCGGATCCTGAAGTGGCGTAAGCGTTTCGAAACGCACAGCGACCACGCCGACGTCAGGATGCCGCATCACCTTGCGTCCGCGGCCGTTGACCTTGACGTCTCGCTCGTTCCACAATCGCGCGAAATCCTCGTCACGAGCGATGAATTCGGCGATGAGGCGAGTCAACGCCTGGTCCTCCGGATGCGCGGCCCACGCAGCGCGCAGGTGGGCGACCCCCTCCCGCACGACGCGTTCGCGGTCGACATAGAACTCGCGCGTCTCCGGACGCATCAGGCACAACCACATCGCATTGCGCTGCGACGGTGGCAGGGTGTCGAAATCCAGGAGCAGCCTCGCCATTTCGCCGTTCCAGGCCAGGATGTCGTAGCGGTGGTTCATCAGCATGGCCGGCAGCGGCGAAAGGTCAGCGACCAGCCGGGCCAGCGACGGCGCCGCGGTGGTGGCGAGCTTGTCGGCGTCGCGGGGACGCTGCTGAGCCAGGCCGAAGAGGTAGGCGCGTTCGTCGGGGGCCAGACGCAGTGCCCGGGCCAGCGCCTCCACCACGTCCGCTGAGGGCCGCAGCCCGCGGGCCTGTTCCAGCCGCACGACGTAGTCGACGCTGACCCCGGCTAGCTCGGCGACCTCTTCGCGGCGCAGTCCCGGGGTCCGCCGGGAACGCCGACGCGACGGCAGGCCGAAATCCTGCGGATCCAGGCGTTCGCGCCGGGCCCGCAGGAACGCGGCCAGCTCCTGTGTCGCGTCCACGGTGCTGGTGATCATGGCTGTTCCAACAGCTGGGGTAGGACTGGTGTTCCTAGGATCTTCCTTCCCTTACCCCCGGCTCGCGGTGGCCGCAGGCTGGTGCTCGACGGTCACGAGCACAGGAGGACATGATGACGCTCACCCTCGACACCTACCGGCTGCTGGGCCGCTCCGGGCTGCGGGTCTCACCGCTGGCCCTGGGCACGGCGACCTTTGGCACCGAGTGGGGCTGGGGCGCCGGGCAGGATGACGCGCGCAAGCTGTTCGACACCTACGTCGAGCGCGGCGGCAACTTCATCGACACCGCCAGCACCTACACCAACGGCAGCTCCGAGCGCATGCTGGGCGAGTTCGTCCGCGACCACCGCGAGGGCCTGGTGCTGGCGACGAAGTACACGACGTTGCGCCGGCCCGGTGACCCGAACTCCGGGGGTGCTCACCGCAAGAGCCTGCTCGCGTCGGTGGAGACCAGCCTGCGGCAGCTGAACACGGACTACATCGATCTGCTCTTCCTGCACGTGTGGGACTTCACGACACCGGTCGAGGAAATCCTGCGCGGGATGGACGACCTGGTCCGGCAGGGCAAGGTCCTGTACGTGGCGATGTCCAACGCTCCGGCCTGGGAGATCTCGCGCATGCAGGCGATCGCCGACCTGCGCGGCTGGTCGCCGCTGGTCGCGCTACAGATCGAGTACAGCCTCATCAACCGGGGCGGAGAACGTGACCTGATCCCGATGGCACGAGCGATGGGGCTGGGGGTGACCCCGTACTCACCACTGGGCGGCGGCGTGCTTTCGGGCAAGTACAGCCGAGCCGACCTGAGCGCGACGGGCGCTGACCCCGGTGAAACCAACCGCAAGAGCTTCAACGCCGGCTTGGGCATGGTCACCGAGCGCACCCTCGCCATAGCCGACGTCGTGCGGGAGGTCGCCGCGGAGATGGAACGCACACCCGCCCAGGTCGCACTGGCATGGACTCTGCGGAACCCGGGTGTAACGGCACCCGTCATCGGCGCTCGCACCCCCGAGCAGCTGGTGGGGAATCTGGGCGCCCTGGAGGTCGACTTCACCGCCGGTCAGCTGGCCCGTCTCGACGAGGTCAGTGCGATCGATCTCGGCTACCCGCACGACCTGCTCGCCAGTGACCGCATGCGCACCGTGACCGCGGGCGACCTGAGGATCGAAGCCCGCCGCTGACAACCGACCGGGCGCCGGGGTAGGCACTACCGCCCTTCTCGGACCGGTCGCCGACACACGTGGCTCCGGCACATGTGGTCGCTCCGTGCTCGTTCGCGGCCGGTGGCACGCTCGTCAACGCCGCCCGTTGCGTATGCGGCGTCGGGTCGCATGCTCGCCCCATGGAGACCTCGACGGGAACGGCGCGGCAGACGGCCGCCTCCGGAGCGGCCCCGGGGGCCCGCGGGCGGCTGGCCGGGACGCTGGTGATGCTGTGCGGCGGGATGTCCAACCCGTTGGGCGCCTCCACTGCCGCGCTGGCCTTTCCGGTGACCGGTCCGGCCGGTGTGGTGGCCGGGCGGCCGCACCGCTCGGGGCAGGACGGCCCACGGAGCCGCTCGCCCGGCTAGAGGGAACCCGACACCAGGAACATGAGGCCGACGAACGTTCCGATGAAGACGAAGCCGAGGCCGATGACGACCATGACCGCGCGGGGTCCGCACCCCCAGGCGTGGGCCTCGGGCACGGAGAAGCGCACCGGGGCCCCGGGGTCGTACCTGACCCGCGCGCTCTGTCCCGCGACAGGGCGGTAGGAGGTGCTGGAGTGCCGGTAACGCCGGTGCACCTCGCGCCCGTCACCGGCCGAGAAGTGCACGGTGAACGGGTGGGTGTACACGCGGCGGCGGTTCACCGTCGCGTTGCTGGCCTCCCGCCAGGCGTCGGTGACGGTCCCGTCGGACTCTCCGGTGTAGCCCCGGCCGCCAGCGCGGTCGCGCACCGCGGACACGGTCGCGGAGAGGATCATGCCGAGGCCGACGACGGTGAACAGGAACGGCAGGTACCGGAAGAGGCCGCCGCCGTCCTCGCTGGTCAGGGCCAGCGCGACGACGACCGCGGTGAAGGCGGGCACGGCGAGCATCGACAGGACCGCGGCGGCGATCGCCGGTCCGCCGCCGGGGCGGCGCCCGGGGCGGACCGGGTAGTGGTCGGCCGCCGAGCCGGGGAGGGCGGCGCTCTCCACCCGGATGAGCCGCGGGTCCTCGGCTGAGTGGAGCAGTTCGACCGGGGTGCCCTCGCGGACGAGGTACCCGCCCAGCCCCGAGGTGTCGACCGCCTCCCGCTCGCGGCCGTCGGCGTCGCGGAAGGCCACGGTGACAGTGTGGCCACGGGGGCTCCGGGAAAGGGGGTGCACCGATGTGACGACTCCCCGGGCACGCACGCCGGTTCGGTCCAGGAGGCGGGCGTCCCGCCGGATCCGCAGGGCCGCGGACAGGTCCTTGAGGCCGGAGTGGACCGAGTACGCGGAGAGGAGGGCCAGGAGGAGGAGCGCGAGGAGTCCTTGGGGGTCCACCGGGCCGTTCTACCAGAACACCGACAACCGTAGAAGAGGGGTACGGGGGCCGGATCCGGTCACGGAGCCGGAAGGCGCACGGGTGTCGGCCACGGGTGTCCCACTTCCTCGCGCAGCGGTCCCCGGGCGGTGGTGGGCGACGGGAGGGGGTTCTGCGCCGCAGGCGTCCGTTGAGGGCGCACGACTTCCCCGCGCAGCGGCCCCCGGGCGGTGGTGGGCGACGGGAGGGCTCGGGGTTTGACCTCAATATTTGTTGAGGTTCTACGGTTCATGACATCAACCCCGACAGATCCGGTGGACGACCATGAGTATGGAAATGGCCGCGTGGAGCTCGATGTACCACGCGATGCACGCCCGCGAGGACCAGCGCCCCTTCTCCCTGCCCGTGCTGCGCCGGATCGCCTCCTTCGCCCGGCCCCACACGCGCCAGCTGGCCTGGTTCGTGGCCCTGAGCGTGGTGACCGCCGTCCTGACCGTGGCCTCCCCGCTCCTGGCCGGACGGGTCGTCACCACCATCACCGACGGCGGCCCGCTGGAACCCGTACTGTTCCTGGCCGGGCTCATCGCCGCCGTCGCGGTCCTCGAAGCCTCCCTGGGGCTGGTGGTGCGCTGGCTCTCCTCCCGGGTCGGCGAGGGGCTCATCCTGGACCTGCGCACCACCGTCTACGACCACGTCCAGCGCATGCCGGTCGCCTTCTTCACCCGCACCCGCACCGGCGCCCTGGTCAGCCGCCTCAACAACGACGTCATCGGCGCCCAGCGCGCCTTCAGCGACGTGCTCTCCGGAGTGCTCAGCAACCTGGTCACCCTGGTCCTGGCCCTGGGCGTCATGCTCGCCCTGTCCTGGCAGATCACCCTGCTCGCACTCGTGCTGCTGCCGCTGTTCGTGGTGCCCGCCCGCCGCATGGGCGCGCGCCTGGCCAGGATCGAACGCGAGCGCACCGTCCACAACGCGGCCATGGGCACCCAGATGACCGAGCGCTTCTCCGCGCCCGGCGCCACCCTGGTCAAGCTCTTCGGCCGCCCCGAGGAGGAGTCGGCCGAGTTCGCCCGCCGCGCCGGACGGGTCCGCGACATCGGCGTGCGCACCGCGATGGTCCAGGAGGTCTTCTTCACCGCCCTGACCCTGGTCTCCGCGCTCGCCCTGGCCCTGGTCTACGGCCTGGGCGGGTTCTACGCCCTGACCGGCCGCCTGGACGCGGGCACCGTGGTGTCCATGGGCATGCTCCTCACCCGCCTGTACGCCCCGCTCACCTCCCTGGCCAGCGCCCGGGTGGAGGTGATGAGCGCCCTGGTCAGCTTCAGCCGGGTCTTCGAGATCCTGGACCTGCGGCCCCTGGTGGAGGAGGGGGAGGAGGCCCGCGAGGTCCCCGCCGGGCCGGTGTCGGTGGAGTTCGACGACGTCTCTTTCGCCTACCCCTCCGCGGACAAGGTGTCGCTGGCCTCTCTGGAGGACGTCGCCGTCCTGGACACCGCCGAGCAGCGCGAGGTCCTGCACGGGCTGTCCTTCCGGATCGAACCCGGGCAGACGGTCGCCCTGGTGGGCTCCTCCGGCGCGGGCAAGTCCACCATCGCCCAACTGGCCCCGCGCCTGTACGACGTGGACTCGGGCGCCGTGCGCCTGGCGGGGGTCGACGTGCGCGACCTGTCCTTCGCGTCCGTGCGCGCCACCCTGGGCATGGTCACCCAGGACGGGCACCTGTTCCACGAGACCGTGCGCGCCAACCTCTCGCTGGCCCGGCCCGGGGCCACGGAGGAGGAGCTGTGGGACTCGCTGCGCCGCGCCCGCCTGGACCAGCTCGTCGCCGCCCTGCCCGACGGGCTGGACACGGTGGTCGGCGAGCGCGGGTACCGCTTCTCCGGCGGCGAGCGCCAGCGCCTGACCATCGCCCGCCTGCTGGTGGCCGGACCCGAGGTGGTCATCCTCGACGAGGCCACCTCGGCCCTGGACTCCACCTCCGAGGCGGCGGTGCAGGCCGCCCTGGCCGAGGCCCTGGAGGGGCGGACCGCGCTGGTCATCGCCCACCGGCTCTCCACCGTCCGCGCCGCCGACGCCATCCTGGTCGTGGAGGCCGGACGGATCGTGGAGCGCGGCACCCACACCGAACTGCTGGCACGGGGCGGCCGCTACGCCGAGCTGTACCGGACCCAGTTCGCCGCCGACGACACCGCCGCCGAGGCGGTCCCGGCCGGACAGGCGGTGTCCTAGAAAGGCCGTGGGGAGGGCTCCGGGCGGAGCCCTCCCCACACCCGGGCGGGCGCACCCGAGAGGGGCCGCGCCGCTGACACAGACCCCGTCCCCCGGTGGCGCCACACCGGGGGACGGTTTTACGCGTGCGCTGGTCAGGACGCCGGTTCGGGCTTCCTGAGCAGCTCGTACAGCGCCGCGACGCTCTGGTCGCGGCGGCCCTCGGCGACGGCCCGTTCGAGGAGGTCGTCCATCGACGCGCGCCAGGAGGTGTCCACGGTCCCCTCCTCCGCCATCTCCCGGTCGTGGGCGATCCCCCCGTGGAAGGTGCCCACCGTGGAGATCGGGTCGGTGTAGTCGCCGCTGTCGATCTCCTGCGCCAAGTGGGGCAGGACGGAGGCGATCATCTCCAGCCACTTGCCGGAGTAGCGCACGAGGGTGCCCGCGTCGAGGCCGCGGTCCCGGACCAGCGCCGCGCCCTCGAAGAAGCCGAGGAGCGCGGGCAGGAGGGTGGCGCCTACGGCCGTCTCGTACAGGGCGGCGAGGTCGGCTTCGTCGCCGAGGTGGACGGTGTCCCCGCCCAGGACCCGCAGGACCTGCTCGTACTCGTCGAACACGCCGCGGTCGCCGCCGTAGTACAGGAGGGTGTCGGGCAGGCCCACGGCCGTGGGCACGTTCTTGACCGCCCCGTCCAGGAAGCGGGCTCCCCGGCCGGTCGCCCACGCCTCCATGGCCAGCGCCCCGACCGGCGTGCCGGAGTTCAGGGTGACCAGCGCGCGGCCCCTCAGGGAGTCGGCCGCCGGTTCCAGCGCCTCCATCGTGGCCTCGTAGGTGCTCAGGCATGCGATGACCAGCGGACTCGCCGCGACCGCCTCCGCGACGGTCCGCCCGTGCACGGCTCCCTCGGCGACGAGGGGCGCGGCCTTGTCGGGGCTCCGGTTCCACACGGTCGTCGGGTGCCCGGCCCCGACGAAAGCCCGGGCCAGCGCCGATCCCATCAGTCCCAGTCCGATCACGGTCACCGCCGTGCGGTGCTCCTCCGCCATGTCGCTCTCCCCCGGTTCTCGTCCTGCTGGATCCGTGTACGCGGGTTCCGGAGCGGTGTCCCCCGGGCCCGCTCCCATGCTGGGACCGGCACACACATTCCTACAAGTACCGATATTTTTATCGGGTACTGACATCCAATACAGGTACTTACTTTTGTGTCAGTGGAGGGAGCAGAGGTGCCCAAACGTGTCTACAGCTGTGGAGTCGACGCGGCCGTCGACGTCATGGGAGGCAAGTGGAAGGGGCTGATCCTGTGGTGGTTGCAGGAGGGGCCGCTGCGCTTCGGGGAGTTGCGCCGCACGGTCGAGGGCATCAGCGAGAGGGTGCTGATCCTCCAGCTGCGGGAGCTGGAGTCGCACGGGCTGGTGCACCGAGAGGTCCACCAGCAGGTCCCGCCCAAGGTGGAGTACTCCCTCACCGAGTTCGGCCGGTCGCTGCTTCCCGCCCTGAACGCGCTGGGCGCGTGGGGCGATGACAACCTGGAGCGCCTCCAGGGCGGGGGGTGAGGGGGACGGCCGCGCGGCCGTCCCCCGGTGGCGCCACGCCGGGGGACGGTTTTACGTGTGCGCTGCTCAGGACGCCGCTTCGGGCTTCCTGAGCAGCTCGTACAGCGCCGCGACACTCTGGTCGCGGCGGCCCTCGGCGACGGCCCGGGACCGTCCCCGGGACCGAGGGTCAGATGTGGCGCACCACGCGGGCCGGGTTGCCGACGGCCACCACGTTGGCGGGCAGGTCGCGCACGACCACCGCTCCGGCGCCCACCACGGTGTTCTCCCCGATCGTCACACCCGGGCAGACGATGACCCCGCCGCCCAGCCACACGTTGTCGCCGATGGTGATCGGCTCGGCGGCCTCCCACTTGTCGCGCCGCTGCTCGGGGTCCACGGGGTGGGTGGGGGTGAGCAGCTGCACGTTGGGGCCGATCTGCACGTCCGCGCCGATGCTGATCGGGGCCACGTCCAGCATCACCGCGCCGCAGTTGACGAACGTGCGCGCACCGATGCTGATCATGCAGCCGTAGTCCACCCGCAGCGGCGGCCGGACCCAGGCGTCCTCGCCCAGCTCGCCCACCAGGTCGGCCAGGAGCTCCCGGCGGGCCGGATCGTCGACGGAGGCGCTGTTGAACGCCTCCGCGCGCCTCTCCGCCCGGACGAGGTCGGCCTGGAGGTCGGGGTCGTCCGCCTGGTAGAGCTCACCGGCGAGCATGCGTTCCTTCTGGCTGGTCACCACGGTCCCTTCGTGTCGGTTGCGCTCCGACCCTAGCCCGGCGCACACGGAGGCCGGGGCCCGTCCCCGGCTTTCGCGGAGGCGAGCCCCGACCTGCCCCTCAGAGGATCCGCCGGACTCCGGGAAGCGCGCGGACCGCCGCGGCCAGCGCCCAGCAGGCCGGAACCGCGAGCGCACCCACGCCGAGGAACTTCACGAGCGCGCCGGCCTCCCAGCCGCTCAGGGCCACGCCCAGCCCGACCAGCACCAGCGGGTGCAGGACGTACACGGCGAAGGCGTTGTCGGACAGCCAGCGCGTGAGGCGGTTGCTCCCGCTGGCGAAGCGCCGGAAGCCCACCAGGAGCGTGAGCACCGCGCCCGCGGCCAGGACGGACTCGGCCGTGATCTGCGCCAGCGCCTGCCACGTGCCCGGGACCTGCGCGGCCCCGCCCAGCAGGACCGTGACCGCCGCCCCCGCCACCAGGCCCGTCAGCGCCAGGGCAGCGCCGCACCACCCGGCGGCGCCGGGCAGCCGGGCCAGCCAGTTGCCCCGGTAGGCCAGCACGCCCAGGACGAAGAGGGTGACGTACTGGGGCAGGTAGCCGGGGCTGGGCAGTCCCACGACCGGCCAGTACGGGGCCGGGGCCAGGTAGCGCCAGGCGAAGGTGACCAGGGCCAGGCCCAGGACGAGGGCCGCGACGGGCGCCGCCCAGCGCAGCGGAGCGGTGTCGGCGGGGCGCGCGGGGGCCTCGAACACCAGGCCCCGCCGCCGGTCCCGGCGCTCGCGCAGGCCGCGCACGGCCGCGTAGGCCAGGGTCATGACCAGCAGGACCTCCACGAACCACATGGGCCCGGGGTCGTAGGCCACGACCAGGAACAGCCAGAACGGCAGCTCGCCGCCCTCGGCCGCGACCATCTCGGCCGCGGGCGCGTAGTTGGGGAGCATCACGAACGGGCGGACCAGCAGTACGAACAGCAGGAAGGGCGCGCCCAGGCGCACCAGGCGCTCGCGGACCAGCCCGCGCCCGCCCCTGCGGTCGGCCGCCCCCGGCACGAAGTAGCCCGCGAGCAGGAAGAACAGCCCCATGAAGTAGGTCTGGTTGAGGAAGACGAACAGGTCGAGCAGACCGCCGGAGGGGTCCTGGGCCGGTTCGAGGTAGAACCACACCGGGATGTTGCCGTAGGTGAGCGCGACGTGGTGCAGCACGACCAGCACGGTCAGCGCGACCCGCAGGTTGTCGACGTGGTGCAGGCGCCCGCGCGCGGGTGGCGCGGGATCCGGGAGAAGCGGTGGGCTGGCGTGCTGCGTCATGGCGTCCTCGTCAGTCGGTTGGGGGTGGGGAGCGGTCGGCGCGGGTGGCGCGCACGAGCAGTTCGCCCAGCTCACGGGCGTGCGCCATGAGGTCGTGGCCGGGGTGGGCGCTCCAGTAGGCGAACATCGCGTCGATCGCCGTCTGCTGGGTCACCGCCATCACCCGCACGTCGAAGTCGCGGAACTCGCCGTTCTCCTGTCCGGACCGGTACAGGCCCTCCAGGGACTCGTAGAGCGCGTCGGACTCCGCCGCCCCGTAGCGCGGGGAGCCGTCCGCCTTGCGCGCGTGGGTGAAGATCTGCGCCAGCGTGGCCATGCGCTCGGGGTGGGACAGCGCGTACTCGGCCACGCCGCGCACGTGGGTGCGCAGCATGTCGGCGCCGTTGGTCTGCTCCAGCATCCCGGGGACGACGGACTCGGCGATCTCGGTGTAGACGTCGGTCACCACCTGGTCCATCAGCTCGTCCTTTCCGGCGAAGTGGTAGGAGATCACGCCCTTGCTGATCCCGGCCGTGCGCGCGATCCGCGCCAGGGAGGCGTTGGGGTAGCCCACCTCGGCGATGGTCTCGACCGCCGCCGCGGTGATCTGCGCCCTGCGGGCCTCCTCGATGAAGGACCGCTTCTGTCCACCTGGTTCATTTTTTGACCGCATGACCAGAATCTAGCACGCACGGCCAGGAAGCTATCGGGGATGCCCCTGACCCGCCCCCGGGCCGCCACCCATCCGTCCCGGGGGCCGACCCCGGCTCTCAGTCGTGCATGACGTCGAACTCGTTGCCCTCGGGATCGGCCAGCGTCGTCCACTCCGGGTGCCCGGCCAGGAACCTCGCCCCCAGTGCCACGAGCCGCTCCACCTCGGCTGAGTCCCCCACAAGGTCCAGGTGGAGACGGTTCTTGGCCGCCTTGGGCTCGGGGACCAGGGTGAGGAACAGCCTCGGTGCGCCGGGCGGCCCCTCCACCAGGACCGAGGGGTCCTCCTCGGGGCCGGACACCCCCATGGCCGCCAGGCGGGCCAACTCCTCCTCGTCGTAGGGGGCCACCGCGTAGCCGTCCAGGGCCGCGGCCCAGAAGCGGGCCAGTGAGGCGGGGTGTCGGCAGTCGAACACGATGTCGCGCAGCTGTGCCATGGCAGGGAGGGTAGGCCGTCCGGCGGTACGGTTCACAGACCTGGAAAGGGTGCGATCGTCGAACTGGGAGAGCAGGAGGGGCGACCGTGAACGTCGCAGACCACTACGCCTACCGTGTGCGCTGGTCGGCCGAGGACGGGTGCTACGTCGGCACCGTCGCCGAACTGCCGTCCCTGTCCTGGCTCGCTCCCGGACGCAGCGAGGCCTTCGAGGGCATCCAGCGGCTGGCCCTGGAGGTCGTCGAGGACATGCTCTCCTCGGACGGGGAAGAGGCGCCGAGGGCGATCGCGGACCGGCCGTACTCGGGCAGGTTCGTGGTCCGGGTCCCACCCGAGCTGCACCGCCAACTCGCCCTCGAAGCGGCCGAACAGCACGTGTCCCTCAACCGGCTCGCCGCCGCACGCCTCGGGGACTCCTCCCGCGCGGCCTGCGGATAGCACCGCCAGGACGAACGACGGTGCCCGCGTCCCCGGGGGACACGGGCACCACGACCGCGGCCGGACCGCTTCAGTCCAGGCAGAACTCGTTGCCCTCGGGATCGGCCATCACGATGAAGCCGGTCTCCATCGGCGGCTCGGGCTCGTGGCGGCGCACCCGGGTCGCCCCCAGCTCCAGGAGCCGCGCGCACTCGGCCTCCAGCGCCGCCATCCGCTCCTCCCCCAGCAGCCCGGGAGCCGCGCGAACGTCGAGGTGGAGGCGGTTCTTGACGACCTTGTCCTCCGGCACCCGCTGGAAGAACAGCCGCGGGCCGCTCCCCTCGGGGTCCTCGATGGCCGACCTCGTGTTGCGCTGGTCCTCCGGCACGCCGACCTGCGCGAGGAAGGCGTCCCACGCGGCCAGCGGGTCGGCGCCCTCGGGCAGATCGACGCCGGGCGGTCCGGGATGGACGTAGCCCAGCACGTCGCGCCAGAAGGACGACAGCGCCCGCGGGTCGTGGGCGTCGAAGGTGATCTGGACGTCGGGGCTCATCGGTTCGCTCCGTTCGCGGCGGCCGCCGTGTGCAGGTAGAGGTCGCGCAGCAGGCAGACCTCGGACAGATGATGGATCAGCTCGCGGTGGATGTGCAGCACCAGGTCCGCCATGGGCGCCTCGGGGTAGGGCTCCTTGTCGCCGACCGGGGTCCGCAGCGCGACCGCGTCGAGACCGCGCACTCCGGCCAGCCAGACGTCGACCTGGGTCTGGAGCTGGTCGAGCGCGTCCGCCGCGCTTCCGGCGTACTCCCACGTCTCGTACGAGGCCGCAGGTGCGCCGAAGTGCGACGCGTTGCGCATGGCGAGCACGCCGACGATGACGTGGCCGAGCCGCCAGGCGATCGTGGTGAAGGGCGCGGGGTCCGGCTCCGGAAAGGCGAAGTCGATCGTGAAGTCGCCCGAACCGCCCCGCATGGGCGCCGTCGAGCCGCCGCGCGGCCGCACGTTCCAGGAGCGGGAGTCCGGTACCGGCGACCAGAAGTACTCGTCGTCGGTGAGGCCCTCGAAGCGGGGCCGGATGTGGTGGTTCCAATGGAACTCCCACTGTTCGCGCAGGGTCTGGTTCCAGTCGGGTTCTGCTGTGCTCATGGGACGACCCTGGCACCCCTGGCGGACAGGATCGGTCCGCTATCTCTGGCAGGGTGGAACGCATGGACACGGCAGGCGGCGACGACCTCGGCACGACGGAACGGGTGCTCACGCTGCTCGGACTGTTGCAGCGGCGCCGGGTCTGGACCGGCCCCGAACTCGCCGACCGGCTCGGGGTCACGCCGCGCACGGTGCGGCGCGACGTCGACCGGCTGCGCGCGCTCGGCTATCCGGTGCACGCCAGCCAGGGCGTCGGCGGCGGCTACCAGCTCGGCCCGGGCCAGGACCTGCCGCCGCTGCTGCTGGACGACGAGGAGGCGATCGCCACCGTGGTCTCGCTGCTCGCCGGAGCGGGCGGCGCGGACGGGGTGGACGGCGGCGCGGGCGACGCCGCGCTGCGGGCGCTGACCAAGCTCGACCGGGTGCTGCCCACCCGGTTGCGCGACGAGGTGCGCGCGCTCTCCGGCTCGGTGGAGTCCTTCGGCTCGGGCCGCACACCGGTCGGTTCCGAGGTGCTCATGACGCTGGCCAGGGCCTGCCGCGACGAGGTCGAGGCCGGTTTCGACTACCCGTCGGGGAACGGGGTGCGGCGGCGCCGGGTCGAGCCCCACCGCCTGGTCGCCTCCGAACGGCGCTGGTACCTGCTCGCCTACGACCTCGACCGCGACGACTGGCGCAGCTTCCGCGTCGACCGGATGACCGGTGTGGTCGCGCGGACCTGGCGCTTCCACCCCCGCGCGGCCCCCGACGCGGCGGCGTACGTGCAGGAAGGCGTGGCCAGCCGGGTCTACCCGCGCCGGGCGCGCTTCCTCGTGCACGCGTCGGCCGAGACGGTGCGCGCGCAGATCCCCGCGTCGGCGGCGGTCGTGCGGGCGCGGGGCGGCGGGCGCTGCGAGGTGCTCAGCGGCGCCCACGACCTCGACTTCGTGCTCATGCACGTGCTCCTGCTGGGACACGACTTCGAGGTGCTCGACCCGCCGGAACTGGTGAGGCGCTGCCGCGTGCTGGCGCGAAGACTGCTGTCGGCCGGTGCGGCGGCCCCCGCCGGGCCGGACGGGGAGGAACCCGAACCCTGAGCGGTCGGCCGCGAGAGGAACGGCCCGCGCCCCGGCCCCCACGAACCGGCTGCGTTCCTCGCCCGTGAGCGGGCGCTCCGGCCCCGCGTCCCTATCCGCGCCTGGGGGCGGCGACTGGGCCGCCCGCGCCCCAAACCCGTGCCCGCTCCGGCTACCGTCCCTACACGCGCCCGGGGCTGCGCTTCGTCAGAACCGACCGCCCCTCTTCGGTGTGCGCCTCCTACCCGCGCCTCGGGGCGGCGCAGTAGGCCGCCAGCACCACCGCACCCCACACCGCCTGCGCCGCGAGCAGCGGAACGGTGACCCCGGCGGCGAACGCCGCGAGCGCGGGCAGGCACCCGAGCACGGCGATGTCGGCGCCGGTCAGCGCCCACACCACCGGTCCCAGCGGCACCGGGCCCAGGGGTGTGTCCATGACGGGCATCGTGTGCTCGACGGGACGGCGCCGGGCCAGCCGCAGCGCGCCCGCCGCCAGCGCCGGAGCGCACAGCAGCCCCAGCGGCCACAAGAAGCCACCGGGACCCGCGAGGTCCAGCCCGGCCAGCGCGAGGGTCAGCCACAGGCCGCCCAGCAGGGCGGGCAGCACCGCACGCGCCGCCAGGAGCGCGCGCGGACCGGTGCCCAGCAACCGCGCCAGCGCCGCGTCCCCGGCGTCCCTGCGCGCCCCCGCGGTGCCCGTCGCGGCGACCGCCAACGCGCCCGCGGCGAGCACGACCAACGCTCCCGTCGACCCGGCGCCCGCCCGCGCGGCCAGCACGGGCAGGACGGTCGCCGCCGCCACCAGGGCCAGGAGTCCCGGACGTCGCGCCAGCCGCCGCCAGTCCAGCCAGGCCACCGCGGCCGCCCCGCGCAGCCGCGACGGCCAGGCGCGCGAGCGCAGCACGCGTGAGCGCCAGTGCGCGTCCTCGGCGATCCAGGTCAGCGAACCCGGGTCCATGACCAGGAGCGCACCCGCCGCGAGTTCCGTTCGGGACGAGGCCTCCAGGACCGCGCGGGCCGGGATGCGCGCCAGGGCTCGCCAGGCCCGCCACGCCAGAGCGGCGGGCACCCCCCCCGCCNNNCGACGCGGGAGCCGACGCGATGCCCACGAGCAACCCCCGCCCGGGGCCCGCACCCATCACCGACACGGCGGCCGCCGCGACGACGAGGGCGACGAGCAACGCGACCAACCGGTCGTCCCAGGGCTGCGTCGCCTGCGCCAGTACGGCCGTCGCCGTCCCGCCCAGCGTCCACGACACGCCCAGCACCACGGACGCCAGCAGCCGGAGCGCCAGCGCGTCGGGGGCGCCGAGCGCGCTCAGCAGCGCCAGGCCGAGAACCCCGCCGGCAGCGGCGCACACCGCGGCGAGCACCAGCAGTGCGGGGGCCAGCACTCCGCGGCGCGGCAGCGGCGAGAGCACCAGCCACGCCGCGTCCGCCGCCGACACCGCCACCGGCCCGACCGCGCGCGCAAGTGTCAGGGAGGCCGCCAGCAGCAGCGCGACCAGCGCCAGGCCCGCGCCCGCCCGCGCCGGGTCGACCTCGCCGGGCACGGCCGAGACGGCGCGGCCGACCACCGGGGAGACCGTCACCACCAGCAGGCCCAGGGCCAGCAGGAGGACGTAGCGGTCGGACCAGCTGCGGTGCCGACGGTTCCGGGCCCGCACGAACGCCCGGACTCGTGCCGCCCCCACCCGTGTCCCTCCCGCCTGCGTCGCCCCGCTCACGCGGCGGCCTCCAGGGCGACGTGGCGGGCGTCCTCGGCGAACCGCGGGTCGTGCGTCACCATCACCACCGTGCCGCCGTCCGCGGCGTACTCGGAGAGCAGGTCCGCGAGCCGTCCCCGGAAGGCGGCGTCGAGTCCGCGTTCGGGCTCGTCCAGCAGCAGCAACCGGCTCGGCCGCAGCAGCGCCATGGCCAGGGACAGCCGCTGGCGCTGCCCGGTCGACAGCGAGGACGGGGCCCGGTCCGCGCACCCGGGCAGTTCGAACAGCTCCACGGCCGCCGCCACATCCAGCCGTCCGGGACCGTGCACGGCATTCATCAGCTCCAGGTGCTCACGCACGGTCAGCCCCGGGTACCAGGTGGGCTCGTCGCCGACCAGGGCGACCTCGCGCCAGAACTCCGGTTCGTCCACGGGCGGGCGGCCCAGGACGCTGACGTCGCCCGCGGTCCGCTGGAGCCCCGCGAGGCAGCGCAGCAGGGTGGTCTTGCCGACGCCGTTGGCGCCGAGCACCGCGACCACCTCCCCGGGCGCGACCGTGAGGTCGACTCCGCGCAGGACCGGGACGCCGCCCAGCTCCACCTCAACGTCACGGGCCACGATGATCGGTTCGCTCACCGGCTCAGCCTAGGGCCCCGTCCCGGGTGTCCCGCCGGTTCCCGCCCGTTCCCGAATCCGGGAACGGGCGGGCCTGGGACCGTCTGGTCCGCCGGGGACCACCGCGCCCGGCCGCCGGGACGGAGGGCGCGGTACGCCCGTCCCGGCACGGAGCCGTACCGGGACGGGCGCGGGGACGGTGCGCGGCTGTCCCCGCCCACGCGACGGCCCTCAGAGCGAGTGCCCGCCCCCGCTCAGGCCCTCCCGGGGCGTGGCGCTCAGTGCCCCAGGTAGGCCCGCAGGTGGCGGGCGGTGAGGGTGTCGCCCTCCGCCACCAGCTCTGCGGGGCTGCCCTCGAACACGACCCGGCCGCCGTCGTGCCCGGCGCCCGGCCCCAGGTCGATGACGTGGTCGGCGTGCGCCATCACCGCCTGGTGGTGCTCGATCACCACCACCGTGTTGCCGTCGTCCACCAACCGGTCCAGCAGCGCCAGCAGCCGGTCCACGTCGGCCAGGTGCAGGCCGGTGGTCGGCTCGTCCATCACGTACACCGCCCCGTCGCGGGCCATGTTGATCGCCAGCTTCAGGCGCTGGCGCTCACCTCCCGACAGGGTGGTCAGCGGCTGGCCCAGGCCCAGGTAGCCCAGGCCCACGTCGTGCAGCCGGTCCAGGATGGTGCGGGCGTTGCCGCCGGAGAAGAACTCCCGCGCCTCCACCACCGACATCGCCAGCACCTCGCTGATGTCCTTGCCGCGCAGCTTGTGCGTGAGCACCTCGGCCCGGAACCGCTTGCCCTCGCAGTGCTCGCAGGGCGAGGAGACCCCGGCCATCATCGCCAGGTCGGTGTAGATGACCCCGGCGCCCTTGCACTCGGGGCAGGCGCCCTCGGAGTTGGCGCTGAACAGCGACGCCTTGACGTCGTTGGCGCGGGCGAAGGCCGTGCGGATCGGGTCCAGCAGCCCGGTGTAGGTGGCCGGGTTGGAGCGCCGCGACCCCTTGATCGCCGACTGGTCGACCACCACCACGCCCTCGCGTCCGGGCAGGGCTCCGTGGATGAGCGAGCTCTTGCCCGAGCCCGCCACACCGGTGACCACCGTGAGCACCCCGGTCGGGATGTCCACGCTGACGTCCTTGAGGTTGTGCGAGTTCGCGCCGGTGATGGAGATGCTCCCCCGGGGCGTGCGCACCCGCTCGCGCAGGGTGGCCCGGTGGTCCAGGTGGTCGCCGGTGAGCGTGCCCGAGGCCCGCAGCCCGGCCACGTCCCCGGTGTAGGTGACGCGCCCGCCCGAGGGCCCGGCGCCCGGCCCCAGGTCCACCACGTGGTCGGCGATGGCGATCGTCTCGGGCTTGTGCTCGACCACCAGCACCGTGTTGCCCTTGTCGCGCAGGCTCAGCAGCAGGGTGTTCATCCGCTCGATGTCGTGCGGGTGCAGGCCCACGGTCGGCTCGTCGAAGACGTAGGTCACGTCGCTGAGGCTGGAGCCCAGGTGGCGCACCATCTTGACCCGCTGCGCCTCGCCGCCCGAGAGCGTGCCCGACTCCCGGTCCAGGCTCAGGTAGCCCAGTCCCACCTGCACGAGGGACTCCAGGGTGTGGCCGAGGTTGTCCAGCAGGGGCTTGACCGAGGGCTCGTCCAGGGAGCGCACGAACCCGGCCAGCTCGTCCACCTGCATGGCCGAGCACTCGGTGATGGTGCGCCCGGCGACCTTGACCGACCGGGCCCGGGAGTTGAGGCGGGCGCCCCCGCACTCGGGGCAGGTGGAGAAGGTCACCGCGCGGTCGGCGAAGGCGCGCACGGCCGTCTGCATCTTCTCGCGGTCCTTGGCCAGGTAGGTGCGCCTGATCTTGGGGACCAGCCCCTCGTAGGAGAAGGAGTTGGTGCCCACCTTGACCTTGGTGACGGGCAGGTGCAGCAGGGTGTGCCGCTCCTGGTCGGTGTAGTCGGCCACCCTCTTGTCGGCGTCCAGCAGGCCCGAGTTGACGAACACCTGCCAGTACCAGCTGCCCACCCCGTAACCGGGGACGGTGATCGCGCCCTCGTTGAGCGACAGGTCGCGGTCGACCAGCTCGTCCACGTCGATCTGGTTGGTGCGCCCCAGGCCCTCGCACTCACCGCACATGCCCTCGGAGTTGTTGAAGCTGAAGGCGCTGGAGGGCTCCAGGCGCGGGGTGCCGACCCGGCTGAAGACGATCCGCAGCATGGCGGCGGCGTCGGTGGCGGTGCCGACGGTGGAGCGGGAGTTGGCGCCCATCCGCTCCTGGTCGACGATGATCGCCGCGCTGAGGTTGCGCAGGCTGTCCACGTCGGGCCGCCCCATGGCGGGCATGAACGACTGGACGAAGGTTGTGTACGTTTCGTTGATCAGGCGCTGGGACTCGGCGGCGATCGTCCCGAAGACCAGGGAGGACTTGCCCGAGCCGGACAGGCCGGTGAAGACGCTCAGCCTCCGCTTGGGGATGTCCACCGAGACGTCGGCGAGGTTGTTCTCCCGGGCTCCTCGGACCTGGATGGTGTCGTGGGTGTCCGCTGTGGTGGGGTGGGAAGACACACTGCTCCTCAGGAGTCCTTATGGCGTAAGCTGATGGCTGGTGAACGTTAGTTTATAGCGTAAGGAGATGCAAGTGGTGGTCTACGCCGGGCAGGGCGACGCCCGTCGCACCATGGAGCTGCTGTGGCGGTCCCGCGGCGGGGACAGTGCCCGGACCGCCCCCGGCCCCAAGCCCGAACTCAGCGTGGACCTGGTGGTGGAGACCGCCATCGCCCTCGCCGACGCCGAGGGGATGCAGGCGCTGTCCATGCGCGCGGTGGGCCAGCGCCTGGGGCGCACCGCCATGTCGCTGTACACGTACGTGGCCAGCAAGAACGAACTCGTGGAGCTGATGTACGACCACGTCTTCGCGGAACTGGCCGACGCCGCCGAGGCCGACGCCGAACCAGACTGGCGCACGGCTACGACATCCTGGGCCACCCGGCTGTGGGACTTCTACCTGGGCCACCCCTGGACCCTGGAGGTCTCCCAGGCCCGCCCCGTGCTGGGCCCCAACGAGTACCGGCTGTTCGAGTCGCTGGCCGTGGTGCTGCACCGCGCCGGGCTGGGCCCCACGCAGATCCGCAGCGCCTACGGCAACCTATTCACCCTCGTGCGCGGGCCCGTGCAGATCGCCTCGGAGTCGCGCCGCGCCCCGGAGGTCACGGGCGTGGCCGAGGAGGCGTGGTGGTACGAGCGCTCCGGGCAACTGGAGCGGGTCGCCCCGGACTTCGACCAGCGCTTCCCCGTGCTGACCCTGCTGTCGGAGCAGGGGGCGTTCAGCAACGAGAACCAGGACGAGCCCTACCTGGAACAGGAGGCGTGGGAGACCTTCCTGTTCGGGCTCAACGCGCTGCTGGACGGGCTCCAGGCCAGCATCGGCCCGCGCGGGTGAGCGCGCCGGTCGCCCGTTCCCGGAGGGTGGACGGGGCGACCGGCGCGGCCGGGATCAGAGAACCACCAGGGAGGCGGCCACCGGCGCCGCGTACACCAGAGGGAACGGAATGTGCGCGTAGGAGCGCGCCCGGACCACCGTGACGACGGCCCCGGTGAAGTACAGGACCAGGCCGACCCCCGCCAGCACGCCGACGACCGGGACGAACAGGCCCACCAGCAGGCCCGCCGCCCCCGCGGCCTTGGCCGCACCGAGCCAGGGCCACCAGGAACGGGGGACGCCGTACTCGGTCAGGGGCTGCACGACCCACTGGGCGCGCAGGAAGACCGATCCGGCGGAGAAGGCCGCCAGGGCGGCGCCGAGCAGGGTGAGAACGATGTGGGCGGTGGACATCAGCGATGCTCCTCGTCGGGAGGGCACCGGCCTGCCCGGCCGGGTGCCTTCGGACTTGTCACCCCCTCGACCCCGCCCGGCGCACGGGTGTGACAGCTTCGCGGCAGAAGTTTTCCGGGATTCCCGGCACGAACGTCACTCGGACGCCGCTCACCGCGGCCGGGCGAAGGTGATGATCTCCGCGCCCGCGTCGGTGAGCGGGCTCCGGTCCCAGTAGCCGTACTGCGCGCTCACCTCCAGCCCGGCCTCGGTCAGGAAGCCGTTCAGGGCGTCGGCGTCCAGGAAGCGCAGCGTGCTGCGGCTGTTCCCGGGGGCTTCCCACCCCTCGATGGTGTAGCTGGAGGTGAAGGTGACCAGGTCGCCCTCCACGCTCTCCAGCCGGTGCACACAGGTGGCCCTGCGCCCTCCGGGGCCGTCCACGGTGCGCACCCGCTCGGGGGTCCACGCCTCCCAGCCCCGCGCGGCCGGGTTGCGGGTCTCGAACACGAACCGGCCGTCATCGGTCAGGGCCCGGCGCACGGCGGCCAGGAACTCCCGCAACGCGTCGTCGGTGAGGAACACCTGGAAGGCGTGCCCGGTCATGACGACCAGGTCGAACTCGTCCTCGTAGGGACCGCCCGCCTCCCCGTCATAGGGGCCGTGGACCAGGTCGCCCAGGGTCCACTCGACGTCGTCGCGGTCGCGCCGTCCGACCTCCAGCATCGCGTCGGCCGGGTCGAGGCCGACCAGGCGCCCGGTGTGGCCGCGCTCGCGCGCCACCCGCTGGAGCTTGCCCGTCCCGCAGCCCACGTCCAGGACGGAGCGGGCGTCCATGACCAGGTCGAGGTAGAAGTCGTCCTGGGGCGAGCACCGCCAGAAGTTGAAGTAGTCGTAGAGTTCGGCCAGGTCCGGCTGGGAGAAGTGTCGGTCGACCATCGGCCCATTGTGGCTGACCGCTCCCCCGCCGTCATCGGGTTTTCGCGCGCCCGCGAACACGGAGCGCCACCGGTCGAGGTCCCTGGCGCCCCGGTCGATCGGCGTTAGAGGGACTTCGAGAACCGCACCCCCGAGGCGGTGTAGCCGCGCCGCGTGTAGAAGGCATGGGCCCCGGTCCGCCTCGTCGAGGAGTTCAGCATGGCCCGGGCCGCGCCCCGCTCCACGGCCCACTTCTCGAACGCGGCGCACAGCGCCGTGCCCACGCCCCTCCCCCGTGTGTCCTCGGCGGTGACCAGCGCGATGAGCTGCGCGGCCGGGGTGTCGTCCTCCACCGGGAACAGGAGGTGCCCGGCGGCGAAGCCCAGCAGCTCTCCCGAGGCGGCCTCACCGACCCAGAACCCGTAGGTGGGGTCGCCAGCCAGCCGTTCGAGGCGGCTGCGCACCTGCGCGGCCGTCGAGGGGTGCGACAGCGTCGCGTAGAGCGACACGAGCCCGTCCGCGTCGGCGGTCCGGACTGTACGGATGGTCACGTGGGAGGTCATCTCCCGCACGCTACCCAGGGGTGCGTCGACCGGCTGTCACCCCCACCGGTTTCCGGCACGGCAGGCGGAGCGAAGCACACCGGGTCCTCCTCAGGGCCAGGCCGTCGTCCGGGTCCGGCCAATCCGGCCAACTCCGCCCGCGATCCCGGCTCCACCTGCGAGCATGGCCCCCATGACCACCACCGCACTGCACTACCGGGACGGCACGTGGGCGCCGGGACCCGACCCCGTCGAAGAAGCGTGCGCCACCCAGACCGTCGAGGAGGACTGGACGGACTGCGTGGCCCGCGCCGGGTTCGACAATCATCCGTTCGCCGAGTACGGCGGGCCCTGCGCGTTCTCCTACGCCCATCTGTTCATCGGCGCCGACGGCACGACCTTCTTCATGCACATCGCCAACGACCGCTTCGAACAGCACCTGTACTTCCACTCCGTGGTGGACGCCCTGGACCACATGGCCCGTTGGGCACCGGCGTTCGCCCTCCAGCGCGACGACCCCGAACTGGTCTCGCCCGACGTCAGGCCCTCCTCGACCATCCCGAGCTTCGCCGAGGACTTCGACGAGGAGGAGCTGACCAAGCTGCGGCAGGCCCCTCACCCCTGAACCGGGCTCTGGGCACGGAGCCAGCTTCGGCGGGGGCTCTCGCGGTTGCGGCGGGCCGAATCGACCATGTGCGACCGTGCGAATGGGCGGCACCACCGTGCGCGGTGGTGCCGCCGACTCACAGGGGCGCCGGGTCTCATGAGAGGCGGTAGCTCACCCGCCTCGTCTCGATGAGCGTGGCTCCCTCCGGCAGCGGCGGGCTGTTCTCGGCCTGGTCCTCACCCAGAACGCGGAGCCAGATCCGGCTGTCGTGGGCGTAGGGGTCGAGCCGGTCGATGGCCTCCCAGAAGCCGTACGGCAGCGGGGCACAGGTGCAGGCGCAGGAACGCTCGTTGTAGGTCGGAGTGAAGGGCGAGATGCGACCGGCCAGCGGCATGCCGTCCTCGTCGGGCTCACCGCCCCTGATCACCTGCACGACCTCCGTGTACAGCTCATCGCTGAGCACCGTTGATGACGCCATGGAGTCTTCTCCCTACGTAGAGGAGGCGGCACCCGGCAGGGGTGCGCTATTGACTCCAGTATCCATGTGTTCAGACACAATCGCAAGAAGATATTGTGTTCGAGTCGAAAAACTTACGGCGTTGTGCGCCGCTACGATCAGCAAGGCACGAACGCTCTGCCTGGAAGGGGTTTCCGTGACTGGTGGGCACTCGCCCGGGGTTCGACGGCGACGGTTGTCCGCTGCGCTCAAACGGCTCAGAGCCGCGAGCGGGATGTCCGCGGCCGAGGTGACCAAGCGGCTGGGCTGGTCCTCGGCGACGAAGCTGACCAGAGCCGAGCGCAACGAGTGGAAGTTCCCCAGGCGTGAAGAGGTCGAGGCACTGCTCGACCTCTACGGGGTGGAGGGGGACGATCGCGCTCACCTACTCAGTCTGACCGAGGAAGCTCGCGGCCGCAGCGATTGGCATGAATACGCCGACCTTTTTCCGGGCTCCCTGCCTGACCTGGAGGCCGAAGCCGTCCGTATTCGGACGTACGAGGCCGTTGTGGTGCCCGGCCTGCTGCAAACCCCGAACTATGCGGGAGCCGTCTCCCGAGCGAGCCAAGTCGTTCCACCTGAGCAGATTGACCGCAAGGTGGCGTCTCGGATGGCGCGGCGTGCTGTTCTGGACTCACCGAGCGGCCCTCGTCTGACCGCCGTCATCGACGAACCGGCCCTGCGCAAGGTCGTGGGATCGCACGCCGTCATGGCCGAGCAGTTGCGTTTTCTCGCCGGTATGGCCGCCCACTACAAGGTGACCGTGCTCGTACTCCCCGACGAGGCGGGAGCCCATCCCGCAATCGATGGTGCTTTCACGCTGTTCGACTTCCCCAGGCCCGAACCGGGCATAGTCTCCATCCCCACCGTGGTGGAGGCGCTGTACGTTGAGGACGCGGACTACTTCGATCAGCACGCGCTGATTTTTGACGCCGTCCAGAACCTGGCGCTGGACCCCCAGAGGTCGCTCGACCTCATCGGTTCCATCGCCGCCGAACACGACAAGCGAGCCTGAACATGTTGCTGGAGTTCCGCAAGTCCTCCTACTCCACAGGCGGAGACAACTGCGTCGAGGTCGCCCAGGTGACCCCCGCCTTCCGCAAGTCCTCCTATTCCACCGGCGGAGAGAACTGCGTCGAGGTGGCCGAACTGCCCACCGGCGCAGCCATCCGCGATTCCAAGCACCCTGAACTCGGCTTCCTCCCGGTCGGTGCCGGTGAGTGGGCTGCCTTCACCCGTCTCATGGCCGCCCAGGCTTCCCGAGCCTGAGTAGCGCTCCCGCACCCTCCCGGTGGCGGGCCGCGACTCCGTTCGGCCCGCCACCGCACACACCCCCCGCGACAGGTTGTCCACAGCCTGAAAAAGCTCCTTTTCCCGCCGCCCCGGGCCGCCTAGCCTGAAGATGTGAGCGATACCCCCAGCACCTTCAGTCAGCACGAGCACCCCTTCGACGTCGACGCCTTCCTCGCCCGGCCCCTGGTCGCCAGGGTGGCCGCCTCCGACTCCTCCGGCGCACCCACGGTGCGTCCGGTGTGGTTCCTGTGGGAGGAGGGTGCGGTCTGGTGGATCACCGGCGCCTACTCGCGGATGTCGCGGTTCCTGGCCAAGGACCCCCGGGTCGCGCTGGTTGTGGACACCTGTGACCTGGAGAGGCTGGAGTTCCTCCAGGTCATCATGCGGGGCAGGGCCGAGGTCGTGCCCTACGACGAGGAACGCTCCAGACGCAAGCTCCGCCGTTACCTCGGCGACGACGAGACCACCTGGCCCACCGACTTCAAGGACTTCGACGACGACACACGGCTCGTCCGCTTCGTCCCCGAAGGAACCATCGTCCAGGACCTGTCCAAGACCCGCCCCTGAACCGTGGCCAGCAACTCCTGGCCAGCCCGCTGACGAGAGCTGACACGACTCCAGAAGGTGATGCCGGTGGCGGGCTAGGGACGGGTCGGGGCCGGACTGTGAACTGACGGGGGCGTCCACCGCGCCACCGAGAAGCCCGCCCGCACGACGGCCCCGCCGGGGACCAGGCGCAGCGCGGAGTTGCGCACCGCCTGGCGCCACCCGCCGCCCAGGTCCGCCCCGAACCGCGCCATGAGGACCGCCTGCGCGGCGATCGCACGGCACCGCGGGCGCCGGAGCGCGTCGAACTCCGCCAGGGCCCGCCCCAGATCGTGGCCGTGGGCCGCCCGGCCGCCGACCAGGCGCCCGAGGCTGACGCCGTCCTCCAGGGCGGTGGCCGCGCCCTGCCCCATCGTGGGCAACGCGGCGTGCGCGGCGTCGCCGACCATCGCTACCCGCCCGCGGACGTAGCCCGGCAGGCCGCCCGGCAGGTGGTAGACGTCGTGGCGCATGAGCCGTTCGGGAGCGGTGTCGGCGATGAGTTCGCCGATCTCGGGGGCCCAGCGGGCGAACCGGGCGCGCGCCACCGCGTGCTCGTCACCGACGACCGCCCCCTCCGGGGCGCGGACGTAGCCGTACCAGTACAGTTCCGACGCGCTGACCCGCATCGTCCCGAACTCCCCGTCCGGCCCCCAGTACTCGGCGAGGCGTCCGTCGCGGGCGGTGTCGGGCACGACGGCGCGCCAGCTCGTGCTTCCGCTGTAGCGGGGGCGGACCCCGGGGAAGAGCGCGGCGCGTACCGCGCTCCACATCCCGTCGGCGCCGACCACGAGGTCGGTCTCCGTGCGGTGTTCGGCATTCCCCTTGCGGTGATCGGTGTCCCCGCCGTGCCACGCCACCTCCGCGCGCGCCCCGCCGGGCGCTCCGGGGCGCACGCCGGTGACCTGTGCGTCCGTGGCCACCTCCACCCCGGCCTCCTCCGCCGCGCGGAGAAGGGCGGCGTGCAGCCGCTGCCGGTGCAGGCCCAGCAGCGTAACCGCCGCGCGCACGTCGGCGCGGTCGTCGGGGATGAGCAGGATGGGGCGGCCCTGGGCGTCCCGGAAGCCCGTCGCGGTGGTCTCGTACCCGATCCGCGCGAGGTGCTCGGCGTCGAAGCCGAGCGCGTGCAGCGCGGCGACGCCGTTGCCGGGCACCGCGACTCCGGCGCCGACCTCGGCCGCGCCGGACCGGCGTTCCAGCACGGTGGTCCGCCAGCCCTCGCGTGCCAGCGCCACCGCCGACGCGAGCCCCGCGATGCCGCCGCCGACCACCGTCGCCACCGGTTCCCTCATAGCCGTCCACTCCCTCAGCGTCGGGCGTTCGGCAGGGGGCCGACCGCCATTCAATACGATGGTAGTGGTAGGCGTCGCCGTCCTATACTGACCCCCATGCCTCCCGCCAACCTGCGACGACGCCGTGCCCTGGCGGACGCGGCCATCGCCCTGCTCGCGGAGGAAGGGGCGCACGGGCTGACCCACCGCGCCGTCGAGGCCCGTGCCGGGGTCCCGGCCGGGACCGCCACGAACTACGTCCGCAACCGCGAGGCCCTGCTCGTCGCGGCCGCCGAACGCGTCCTCGAACTCCACTTCGCGGACATGGCCGCCGCCACCGCCGTCGACCCGGCGGAGGGCACGGCGGACGGGACGGACCCGGCGCCCCGCAGGACGACCAGCGCGCACGACTTGGCCGAGATCCTCGCCGACTCGCTGTGGACCGCGGCGACCGAGCTGCGCGAGCGCTACCTGGCGGTCTTCGAGCTGCAACTGGAGGCCCGGCGCCGTCCCGCGCTGGCCGCCGTCCTGGCCCGGCTGGGCGCCACCGCGCTCGCCGACACCGCCGGGCTGCACGACGAGATGGGCACGGGCGTGCCCGAGGCCGCGGTCTCCGTCCTCATCAGCCTCTACTCCGGCACGCTGTTCAACCTGGTCACCCTCCCCGCCGACCTGCTCGACCGGGAGCGGGTCCGGGTCCTCGCGGAGGCGATGGTGCGCGGAGCACTCACCGGCGGCGGCGCGTAGGCGAAGCCCCGCGGAACCGGGCTCCCTCCCAGGACGGGTTCCCATGACGGGCCGGTCGGCGGTGTCCGCGTGCGCCTTGGCGTCGGGCTCCTTCTAGGCTTACGTGGTTCGCTCCCCCGCGACCGCTGTCGCACGACCCCCGGCCCGCCGCCCGGCGGGGCCTGAGGCCGACCACCCCCTGGCACCACGACATCGGAGGAAGCAGTCATGACCCTCGCCTGGAACGTACCGGGACTGCCCTTCGCCCTCTCGCCGTCGTCCGCACAAGCATGGGCGGTTGATGAGGAGACCGGCGCGGTGATGGCCGCCGCGACCGCCCACAGCGACATCTTCATCGCCCCGGACACGGATTCTCAGATCAACGCCGCGGGCATGCTCAACGCCGAGACCCTGCTCGGCGTCCCCCCGGAGAGCGACTTCCAGTTCAGCGCGCGTGTCACCGTCGACTTCGCGTCGGCCTTCGACGCCGGAGTGCTGCTCCTGTGGATCGATGACCGCCACTGGGGCAAGCTCTGCTTCGAGTACTCCCCCGACCGCGAACCCATGGTCGTCTCCGTGGTCACCCGGGGCGTCTCGGACGACGCCAACGCCTTCACCGTCGACGGCCGGACGGTGTGGCTGCGTGTCTCGCGGATCGGCCGGACCTTCGCCTACCACGCCTCCCTGGACGGCGCGGCCTGGCGGATGATCCGGTTCTTCGCCGTCGACGGCGCCGCATCAGCCCGGATCGGGTTCGAGGCCCAGTCGCCGACCGGCGACGGCTGCGCCGTCACCTTCGACGACATCCGCTTCACCCGCGAGCGCCTGGCCGAACTGCGGGACGGCTCCTGAGGCGGGGACCGACCGCGGTACGAGACCCTTCGAGGCGGGTCCGCGTTCCGTCCCGAAGGGAGTCCCGGGCCGGGTCAGCGTAGGAGGACGGGGCCGACGCGACGAGGCGTCCCGAGCGCGGGCCGGTGCGGCCGACCCTTCACGTCACCCCGCGTCCAGGGCGTGCCCGGTGGTGGCGTCCACGTGGTCGGGCACCTCCTCGTGCCGGTCCCCCACCGTCAGGGTTCCCGTCGGCTCGAACAGGAGGATGGAGGCCCCGTTGTCGGACTCGGGCCGGTGCTCGGTCCCGCGCGGCACCACGAAGACCGACCCCCTCTCCAGCGTGACCACCCGCTCGGCTCCCCCCGCGTGCTCGCGCAGCCGGATGCGCAGGTCCCCCTCCAGCAGCAGGAAGAACTCGTCGGTGTCGTCGTGGGCGTGCCACACGTACTCGCCCCGGACCTTGGCCACGCGCACGTCGTAGTCGTTGACCCGGGTGACGATGCGCGGGCTCCACAGCTGGTCGAAGGAGTCCAGCGCGTCGTGCAGGTTGATCGGCTGTTCGCTCATGAGGGCCATCCTGGCCGTGGCGCACCGCCCGGGGAAGTGCTAGGAATCGCACATGCCGCAAGAATCCTCGCACCGCGTGGCCCTCGTCGTGGACGAGGGATCCAACCCCTTCGAGATGAGCGTGGCCACCGAGCTGTTCGGGCTGCGCCGCCCCGAGATCGACCGCCCCTGGTACGAACTGACGGTGTGCGCGGCCGTGCCCGAGGTGCGCGTGCACCGGGGCATGTTCACCCTCGGCGGCCTGGCCGGGCTGGAGGCGGTCGCGCAGGCCCACACCGTCATCGTGCCCAACCGCCCCGACCCCGAGGTGCCGCCCGCCCCGCAGGTGGTGGAGGCCGTGCGCGCGGCCGACCGGCGCGGTGCCCGTCTGGTGAGCTTCTGCAGCGGCGCGTTCACCCTGGCGGCGGCCGGGGTCCTGGACGGCCGCCGGGCCGCCACGCACTGGCGGTTCGAGGAGCTGTTCGCCCGGACCTACCCCCGCGTCCGGCTGGAGCGGGACGTGTTGTTCGTGGACGAGGGCCGGGTGCTCACCGCGGCGGCCAGCGCCGCCGCCCTGGACCTGGGACTGCACCTGATCCGCCGCGACCACGGGGAGAAGGTCGCCAACACCGTCAGCAGACGGCTGGTGTTCACCGCCCACCGCGAGGGCGGGCAGCGCCAGTTCGTGCCCAGACCCGTCCCCGAGGCGGCCGACACCTCCCTGTCCCCGCTCCTGGACTGGGCGCGCGAGCGCCTGGACTCCCCGCTCACCGTGGCCGGCCTGGCCGCCCGGGCGTCGGTCAGCGCCGCGACCCTGCACCGCCGCTTCCGGGCCGAGTTGGGCACGACCCCGCTGGCCTGGCTGCGCGCCGAGCGGGTGCTGCTGGCCTGCCGCCTGATCGAGGCGGGCGGGATGGGGCTGGAGACCGTCGCCCGCGCCAGCGGCCTGGGCAGCACCGCCAACCTGCGCGCGAGCGTGCGCGCCCACACCGGGGTCAGCCCCTCCGCTTACCGGGAACGCTTCGGGCCGAGGCCGCCGGCCGCACCTTCCGGCCGACCGGTCCTTCCTTCCCCCGACCCCGACCGCGTAGCCTCCAGGCATGTCTGACCTGCCCGCGCGTTTGACCGTCGTGACGCTGGGAGCCCGGGACGTGTCCGGGCTCCGCCGGTTCTACAGGGCCCTGGGCTGGGAGGAGGTCCCGGCCAGCGGTGACGGCTGGGCGGCCTTCCTGCTCGGCGGCGTCCTGCTGGCCCTGTACCCCGTGGAGGAACTGGCCGCCGAGGCGGCGGACGGCGCCCCCGGCCCTACGGGCTGGTCGGGGATCACGCTCGCCTGCAACGTGGACGGCCCCGAGCAGGTGGACAGCGCCTTCGCGGCCGCGGTGCGTGCCGGTGCCACGGTCGTGGCCGAACCGGTGGAGCGGCCCTGGGGAGGGCGGTCCGCGTACGTCGCGGACCCCGAGGGCAACCGCTGGGAGATCGCCTGGGCCTCGGTGGCCAGGTTCGACGGCCGCGGCGCGCTGACCGGCTTCGGCGGCTGAGGGTCGCCCCGAGGCCGTCCCAGGAGCCCCCGTAACAGTCTCGCTCCCGGCCGCGGCGGGCCCTCCCCTTCCGGTGGTCCCCGGAACGCCGCGCCGCAGTGTCCTCCCGCCGCGTCATCCCTGCCGGGGCGCCCCATCCGGCCCGGGGCCCACGCGTTCGAGCTTGGTCCAGCCGGACCAGCCCCGCTCCCTCAGCAGCTCGATCAGCCGTCGGGCCGGAGGCACGGTGTCGAAGGCCAGTCTGTCCATCAGCTCGGCGAGCGCTGGTTCGACGCCGGTGTCGTCCACGTAGTTCTCGCCCCGTTCGTCGGCCATCCGCGTGATGTAGTCGGCCAGTTCGTCGGCCAGCTCGGCCAACCGCGGGTCGTCGCCGTTCCGGCCGAGCGCCCGGCCCAGAACGAGGTAGAAGTCCATGAACCGTGGGTCGGCGATCTGCTCCCGCTTGCGCGCCATCCACTCCGGGGTCCGCTCGGGTGAGTGCGCGGCCAGCAGGATCCAGCCCTCGCGCTCGGCCCGGACGATCCGCTCGTCGACCCCGAGCGCCCGCAGCCGGGCGAGGTATCCGACCACCTCCGGTGGCAGCGCCAGGCCCTCCCCCGCTCTGAGCCGGGAGATCCGCTCGCGGTGCCGCTGCCGCTCCCGGATCTCCGACCGCAGCCGCTGGTCGATGTCCGCGATCGCCGCGGCGAACTCCTCCTCGTCGGCCCGCAGCAGCTCTCGCACGCGCGCCAGCGGAACCCCGGCCTCGGCGAGGGACCGGATCCTGATCAGCTCGACCACGGCGTCGGCGCCGTACCTGCGGTAGCCGGAGTGGTCGCGCTCCGGCTCCGGGAGCAGCCCCTTGGCGTGGTAGTGCCGCACCGTGCGCACCGTCACTCCGGCGTACGACGCCAGATCGCCGATGGTCAGCATCGCACCGCTTCTCCTGGTCAGGGCGTGTTCGAGGACTCGGCCCGGTCGTCCGGGCCCTGTGTGTTCCGGATGATCCGGGCGATCTCCGGGGCGTGGGTGAAGACCAGCTGGTGGTCGGCGTCGAGCCGGTGCACGGCGATGCGCGGCTGCTCGCGGACGAGCCGCTCGACACCTGCACGCCAGTTCCGGTTGAACCGCGGTGCGTGCCCCTCGCCGCTGTCACCGGCCATCGAGGTCGACACGACCATGCTGACGGGCAGGTCGATTCTCCCGTACCGGTCGAGGATGCCGGACCGGACCGCGTCGATCTCCATGTTCAGGTCGAGGACCTCCTGGGCGGTGAGCAGCACCTGACGCTCGGTGCCCCGCTCGGCCCCGTGCCGTGCCGCCTGCTCCTGCCACATCGCGCGGAAGAGCGGCAGATCGGCCTCGGTGACGAACGGTTCGGGCACCGGGTTCGCCCCGTCGACGAGGACGAGCCCGGAGACGGTGCCGGGGTGCTCGGAGGCATGGTGCACGGCCAGGTCCGCGCCCAGCGAGTAGCCCACGAGCACAGGCGCCTCGGGCAGGTCGAGGCGCCCCAGCTCCGCCAGCACGGCGCCGAGGTCGCCGAGGAAGGCCTCGAAGGAGTACCGGTCGGCGGCGGACGCGAGGCCGTGACCCCTGAGGTCGAAGGCCACCACGTCGTGGTCGCGCCGCAGCAGCTCGATCAGCTCGCGCAGGTCGGCCTGTGTCGAGTGCAGACCGGGGCACAGGACCAGCGGCCGTCCCCGGCCGCCGCGGGACACCGGGATCGTGACACCGTCGTGGCGGACCGTGAAGTGCCACACCGTCGCGTCATCCCGTCCGCCCCGCTCTTCGACGTCGCCCCGTCCGCCGTACGGCTCGTGGGATCCGGCTGCCTTGGTCGTACCGCTCTTGGTGGTCATGCCGCCATGGTGGGAGGTTGACCCAGCGTCAGGGTCAACCCTCGCGGCGGCAGGGGACGCGCACAACCGCGGCCACCGCCCGCGGCCCTCTCCGCCCGCCCGCCGGGGGCGCGGAACGAGATCACGGGAGTCCGTGCAGATGGGAACGCTCCCAAGGGCCTAGGATCGCACCCATGGAAACACGCGTACTAGGCCGCACCGGCAACAACGTGGGCGTCATCGGTTTCGGCGCCTGGCAGATCGGAGCCTCCTGGGGCGAGGTCAGCGAGACCGACGCCCTGGCCGCCCTGCACGCGGCCGCCGACGCCGGTGTCACCTTCTTCGACACCGCCGACGTCTACGGCGACGGCCGCAGCGAGCGGCTCGTCGGCCAGCTGCTCAAGGAGCGCCCCGGCATCACGGTGGCCACCAAGATGGGCCGCCGCGCCGACCAGACCCCCGACAACTACAACCCCGACAACTTCCGCGCCTGGAACGACCGCTCCCGCCAGAACCTGGGCGTGGACACCGTCGACCTCGTCCAGCTGCACTGCCCGCCCGCGCGGGTCATCGCCACCGACGCCGTCTTCGACGACCTGGACGCCATGGTCGCCGAGGGCCGCATGCGCGCCTACGGCGTGTCGGTGGAGACCGTGGACGAGGCGCTGACCGCGATCGCCCGCCCCAACGTCGCCACGGTGCAGATCATCCTCAACGCCTTCCGCCACAAGCCGCTGGAGAAGGTGCTGCCCGCCGCCCGCGAGGCCGGGGTCGGCATCATCGCCCGCGTGCCCCTGGCCAGCGGCCTGCTGTCGGGCAGGTTCCGCGCCGACACCGCCTTCGGCGAGGACGACCACCGCAACTTCAACCGCGAGGGCCAGGCCTTCGACAAGGGCGAGACCTTCTCCGGCATCGACTACGCGACCGGGCTGGAGGCGGTGGAGCGCCTGCGCCCGCTGGTGCCCGAGGGCGTGACCATGGCCCAGTTCGCGCTGCGCTGGATCCTGGACCAGGAGGGCGTCAGCGTGGTCATCCCCGGCGCCCGCAACGCCGACCAGGCGCGCGGCAACGCCTCCGCCGCCGAGCTGGCCCCGCTCGACCCCGAGGTCCGCGCCCGGGTGAGCGAGGTCTACGACGAGCTCGTCCGGCCCCAGGTCCACCACCTGTGGTGAGGGTCTGAGACACCGCGGCGGCCGACCACCGGGGTCGGCCGCCGCTCGTGGGTA